>DATECT010000222.1:0-6980 GCA_035286765.1 Gammaproteobacteria bacterium | reverse complement strand
TATCTTCAACGATTGTTTAAATTTCTATTGACGTCTTTGGAAGAAGCGTTGGTGCCCGGAGCCGGAGTCGAACCGGCACGGCCTTTAGGGCCGAGGGATTTTAAGTCCCTTGCGTCTACCAATTTCGCCACCCGGGCAATTGAAGGGAGCAATTATTCTAACTAACACTACAAAATTTACCCGCCGGAACTTGCGTTCCGGTGTCTACCACAACGCCACCCGGGCATTTCGATGGAACAACCATTCTAAGGAAGCTCTGATTAATTATTTTTTTGTCATTCCCGCCCTTCGGCGTCGCTCAGGATAAACTCCAGCGGGAATCCAGCAAACCATTGAATTAAAAAGCACTGGATTCCGGGTCTGCCTCCCGGATCAAGTCCGGGGTTTGCCCGGAATGACGAATAAGTCAGAGTTTCCCTAACTAACAGTGCAAAGTTTATCTGCCGGAGCTTATACGCTCTGATGCCCACCTAAACGGCAGGAAAGGTCATTATAAACGGGATCGGCGGGCGGGAATGGAGGCTAGGGCCGGAATCGAACCGACGTACACGGCTTTGCAGGCCGCTGCATAACCACTCTGCCACCCAGCCTGTCGTCCGCGCATCAGGCACTAGATAGTATACCTGATGTGATAAATGGAGCGGGAAACGAGATTCGAACTCGCGACCCCAACCTTGGCAAGGTTGTGCTCTACCGCTGAGCTATTCCCGCAACATCGAGCCGTGTATTGTAGCGATGCCTACCAGTCTGTCAAGGTTTGGTGACGTTGCCCGTCGCCAAACGCCCCGCAAGGAAGGCGGAGCCGTATGTCAAGCGGAGCAGGGTGAGCCGCGTTTAGCAGCGAACGGGTACGCCACGGAAGGCGTACCCTGGTACCCAAGCGTAGCGGGTGCGCAGCGCCGGGGCGCAGCTTGACAGCAGGCGGCCAATGGGGAATTAACTTAAGAAACGCTTAGACACCCCGTGACACCAGACCCTTCCAGGCGGCGCGTAGGTATATGGCCATGGACCACAGGGTCATCACGGCGGCCACGTAGAGCAGCACATAGCCGGCCGTAGCGGTGGGGAGGCCCCCTATCGGCTCGTGGTACAGCAATAGCAGCACGGCCAGCATCTGGCCCAGGGTTTTGAATTTGCCCATGATGGAGACGGCCACCGAGGTGCGTTTGCCCAGTTCGGCCATCCACTCGCGCAGCGCGGAGACGGCGATTTCGCGACCGACGATAATCGCTGCCGGAATGGCCAATAGCGGCGTGGGATGCGCCTGCACCAACAGTACCAGGGCTACGGCCACCATGAGTTTGTCGGCGACCGGGTCGAGGAAGGCGCCGATGTCGGACACCTGCCCCAGCTTGCGGGCCAAGTAGCCGTCCAGCATGTCGGTGATGGCGGCCAGCGCGAAGATCACGGCTGTGGCCGTGTGCGACCAGGAAAACGGCAGGTAAAAGGCCAGGATGAACACCGGGATGAGGCCGATGCGGATCAAGGTCAGGATATTGGGGATGCTGGTCAGTTGGTTATTCATGGTGGAAGGTGTCGTAGATTCTTTGTGCGATTTCCTTACTTATGCCGTGTACTTTTGCCAAATCTTCTACGCCCGCCCGTGCCACTTCCTGCAAGCCGCCGAATTGCCTGAGCAGTTGTTGGCGGCGGCGCGGCCCCATGCCGGGGATGCCCTCTAATGTCGAGGTGTTGCGTGCCTTGGAGCGGCGCTGACGATGGCCGGTAATGGCGAAACGGTGCGCCTCGTCGCGGATCTGTTGGATCAGATGCAAAGCGGGAGAGTCGCCAGGCAGTATAATCGGTGCGCCCACGGCGGACAAGAATAATGACTCCAGCCCCGCTTTGCGCCCCGGTCCCTTGGCCACGCCGACCACGCAGATGTCTTTGATCTGCAACTCTTCCAGCACGTCTTCGGCCTGTGCCACTTGGCCCTTGCCGCCGTCGATGAGCAACACCTCCGGTAGCTTGCCCTCCCCTTTTTGCAGACGCGTGTAGCGGCGCAGCAGGGCCTGGTGCATGGCGGCATAGTCGTCGCCGGGGGTAATGTCTTTGATGTTAAAGCGGCGGTAGTCCGACTTCAGCGGGCCGTTGCCATCAAACACCACGCAGGAGGCCACGGTGGCCTCGCCCATGGTGTGGCTGATATCGAAGCATTCCAGGCGCGCCGGGGGATGGTCGAGATCCAGCAGCTCTTGCAGGGCCTCCAGGCGCTTGCGCAGGGTGCCCTTGTTGGCGAGTTGGTGGGCCAGGGCATGCTCGGCATTGGTCACGGCCATTTGCAGCCAGTGGGCGCGTTCACCGCGCAGCTTGTGGGTAATGGTGACCTTGCGTCCGGCCTGCCGGGACAGGCTTTCCTCAAGTAGCTTGGCGTCATCCAGGTCCTGGTTGATCAGTATCTCCGCCGGGATGGGCCTGGCTTCACTGTCGCCCGCACCGTTCAGGTAATATTGCGGGAGAAAGGCCGCCAGCACATCGGCATCGGAGGCATTGCCCGGTATGCGCGGATAATAGGCCTTATTGCCCAGGTTATGACCGGCGCGGATGAAGAACACCTGCACGCAACTGATGCCGTTGCGCGTGACACTGGCGACCACGTCCAGATCGCCCTTCTCGCCGCTCACGTATTGGCTTTCCTGCACACGGCGCAGGTTGGCAATCTGGTCGCGGTATTGCGAGGCGCGCTCGAATTCCAGTTGTGCGGAGGCCTGCTCCATGTGGCGCACTAATTCATCGATAATCTCGCTGTTTTTACCCTCCAGAAACAGCATGACGTGCTTGATATCCTGTGCATAGGCGGCTTGATCTATCAGTCCCACGCACGGCCCGCTACAACGCTTGATCTGGTATTGCAGACAGGGCCGCGAGCGGTTGTTGAAAAAATTATCCTCGCACTGGCGGATACGGAATACCCGCTGTAGCAGATTCAGGCTCTCACGCGCCGCACCCGTGCTCGGATAGGGGCCGAAGTAGCGCCCTTTCTCGCGCTTGGCGCCGCGGCGGATCTCCAGGCGCGGAAAGGCCTGTTCGCTGGAGAGGAAGATATACGGGTAGCCCTTGCTGTCGCGCAGCAGGATGTTGTAGCGCGGCTGGTGTTGCTTGATGAGGTTGTTTTCGAGGATCAACGCCTCGGTCTCGGTGTGCGTGACGGTGACTTCAATGTTACGCACCTGCTCCACCAGGGATTGGGTTTTGGGGTCGGTGTTGTTATCCCTAAAATAGCTGGAAACGCGCTTTTTCAGGTTGAGCGCCTTGCCGACGTAGAGCACCTCACCGTCCGCAGCCAGCATGCGGTACACGCCGGGCTTGCCGGTTAAGCTCTTGAGAAAGGCCTGGGGGTCAAAGGCAGTAAGGGCTGAATTCATGTCGCCAGTAATTTCCGAATTTGTTCAAATACCCCCTTAAACATATCCTCGGTCAAGCGCCGGGTCTGCGTGTTATAACGGCTGCAATGGTAGGAATCGATGAGCCAGCGCGCATTTTCCAAGGCGTAGCGTCGTCCGTGGCCGAATTTATAGGCGCCTACCTTTAAACCCAGCGCACGCAGCACCGCGCCATGCGCCACCCCGCCCAAGGCCAGCACCACCGTGCCGGGGCGAAGCTGCGCCAGTTCATGCTTGAGGTAGGCGTTGCAGGTCTGCACTTCACTGCCCACCGGCTTGTTTTGCGGCGGCAGACACTTCACCGCGTTGGTGATGCGGCAGCCCTTTAACTCTAGGCCGTCGGTTAGCGATTGCGAGGTTGGCCGGTTGCTAAAACCGAATTGATACAAGGTATTATATAGTAAAGTTCCAGCATAATCTCCTGTAAATGGCCGCCCCGTGGCGTTGGCGCCATGCATGCCCGGCGCCAGCCCAACGATTAATAGGCGCGGATCGGCATCGCCGAAGGGCGCCACCGGACGGGCGTGATAGCCCGGATATTGGGTACGCACGTCATCGAGGAACGAGGCCAAGCGCGGACAGGCGCGGCATTCAAGGTTAAATCCTGCGGGTTTAAACATAACAAGGTATACCAGGTAAACTTTCCAGCCGCATTATCCACGCCCTGCACAGTTATTGGTAATTCGAATCAGCGCCGGTTATCTGCGCCGCAGTTTCTAAGTCTATAAATTACATTAATAACATTTAACAATATACTGATTATTATAAAATAGTTAGTGACATTGCCGTTAACGGCGCACTGCGGACGCAAGCTACTATAGGTAGTTAGTCTCTAGCCATCGGGTATAATCATCGCACCTTAACCATCCGAGAACAAAGTATGAAGATCGCCGCCTCCTCTATCCGCCCCAATAGCCTGATTGAATACCAGGGCAAGCTGTGGCGTGTCGCCAAGGTAGACCACGTTAAACCCGGCAAGGGCGGCGCCTTCGCCCAGGTGGAGATGAAGGATATCGAGGCCGGCACCAAGCTTAATGAGCGTTTCCGCGCCGAGGATAAAGTAGATGAAATCGAGCTCGAATCACGCAAAATGCAGTATTCCTACGATGACGGCAATGCCCTGGTATTCATGGACAATGAAAACTACGAGCAGTTGAACGTGGATCGCGATTTTCTGGAAGACAAGCTCGGGTATCTACTCCCCGGCATCGAAGTGCAAACCAAGTTACACAACGACAAGCTGGTAGCGATTGATTTGCCTGCCAACGTAATTCTGGAAGTGATTGAGGCCGATGCAGTGGTAAAGGGCCAGAGTGCGACCAGCTCTTACAAACCCGCCAAGATGGAGACCGGGCTGCAAGTATTGGTGCCGCAATTCGTGAATATCGGCGACCGCATCAAGATCAATACCGGCACCGGGGAATATGTGGAGCGGGCGAATTAGCATAGTGCGTCATTATTTTTGGAACGTATCAAACCGGTTCGGTAGCGTGGCCCTAAATCCCCCTGCGCTGCGCGCGACCCCCTTTGCAAAGGGGGTGGCCATAGGCCGGGGGATTTGAGACGCGCTGTCAACGAATACGGCGCATCGTTATAGTTTTGCATCGTCAACCTATGGTTTATTAATTACGAAGCAGCACACTAGCATGTGGACGAAGTAGCCTTGCGATAATGCAAGCCTAGTATTATCAACATCGATAAACCACCCACGCTATCGAGTAACACATCACCCAGTGCGGAGTGGCGCGTATAGGTAAAGGCCTGGTGCAACTCATCCAGCATGGCCCACGCAATGCAGACCGCCAGGGAATAAGCCGCCCATGCGCTACGCCAGCGCATGGGACTATCCGCGCGAAAGGCACGGAATAGCAGTAAGGCTAATAGCGCATAGGCAAAGAAATGCGACAGTTTGCGTATGACGAGGTTTGTATACAGCAGGGTTTGTTCAGTTAACCCAGGGATAAGCCAGTGCAACAGGCGTTCCAGCGCGCCTTGGGTATGCTCGCTGGAAAACTGATCGGTGGATGAATACGAGATGATACCCATCATCACCAGCACGGGTAACCAGTAAATTAGTAATAGGCGAAGCCGGGAAAGATATGTCACGTCCTTGTTAATCGTCCTTAATTGCTGACTGGCTCTGTTCTGCCCGTTATTTTTTCCTGGCTAAGTGAGGCTTTAGGTCGTAGCGATAGATAAATCCGGGCAGGGCAAACACCAGGAACAAACACAGGTTAACCGCATAAAACTCCCAGGTCTGTGAATGCAGTGCGCCATTCAGCTTCTGTTCCAAACCCAGTGCGATAAGACCCACCACAAAATAGAGCACCAGCCATTCCAGCAGGCGCATCCACGGGCCTTTAACGCCCTGCTTTGGGGTAAACATAAAAAACCAGCGCTCGCTCAGCCAAGGGAGATTGGCCGCGATAAAGGCGATTAATAAAAATACTGAGATAGTCAGCGTGGTTGTAGATAGCATTGCTTAGGGACTCAGTGCCATTGCGCATAGACTTAGCAAGGCACTCGGGAAGATGCCCAAGGCCAGTATCACCAGACCGTTGGCACTCATTAGAACCTGCATATCAAAACCTGCTGCAAGCGGCTGTTTATCTTCAGGCTCATCAAAATACATCAGTTTGATAATGCGCAGGTAATAGAAGGCGCCTATCACCGAGAATAACACGGCCAGTGCCGCCAGCCACACATAGTCCGCCTCAATAACCGCCTGCAGCACGGAGAGCTTAGCATAGAAGCCCACGGTCGGCGGCACACCGGCCATGGAGAACATCAGGATCAGCATCATGAAGGCGAACCACGGGCTGCGGACATTGAGCCCCTTGAAATCGTCCAGCTTATCGGCCTCGAAACCGGCACGGCTCAAGAAAATAATCATGCCGAACCCGCCCACACCCATCAGCGAGTAGACGATGATATAGAACATGGCGGCGGAGTAGCCTATTTGCGTCCCGCTCAAGATACCCAATAATAAAAATCCCACGTGCGATATGGTCGAGTAGGCCAGCATGCGCTTCAAATTGGCCTGCGCGATGGCAATGATATTGCCGACCGCCATGGAGAGTATCGCCAGGATCACCACCATGCCCTGCCACTCGCCGTGCAGATCGCCCAGCCCATCCACCAGCAGGCGCATCAGCATGGCGAAGGCGGCTATCTTCGGTGCGCTGGCGACAAACAAGGTCACCGAGGTCGGTGCGCCGTGATACACATCGGGTATCCACATATGGAATGGCGCCGCGCCCAGCTTAAAGACAATACCGATCAGCACGAATACCAAACCAAAGATCAGCACGATATTGCCGTTGGGGGTTTGATTGCCGCTTTGGCTGACAAATTCGTTGATCTTGCTGATGTCCAGGCTACCGGTGGCGCCATACAACATGGACATGCCATACAACAGCAGGCCGGAGGACAGCGCGCCCAGCACAAAATATTTCATGGCCGCCTCCGAGGCCGTCGCGGAATCCCTTTGCAGGGCCACCATGGCATACAGCGACAAGGACATGAGTTCCAGGCCCAGATAGATGGTCAGCAGGCTGTGCGCGGAGACCATGACCATCATGCCTAATACCGCAAACA
>DATECT010000221.1:0-11130 GCA_035286765.1 Gammaproteobacteria bacterium | reverse complement strand
CCCGCCCGGTAGTTGCGTTGACCCGCGAAGTCCTCGTCGCCCGCGCTCTGCGAGTGGCCGCCCGTGCCGTCATGGGCAGTCATGCTAAGCGCCGGCGCGCCGCGCGGCGCGGGGTACACCAGACAGCGCGCCTCCACCTGTAGATATGACCAGGCGCAGAACAGGCCAAGCGGAAAGCGCGTCGAGGCGGTGAGTCGCCCCATCGCCAGCCAGCCGCGCTGCGTGGCGGGGTGGGCCAGATTGATGCTCTGCGTGCCCTGCGGCGGCAGTTCCGGCACCAGCACGGGCTGCTGGTCCAATGCCAGCAGCAGTGCATAACGCGCTCGCGCACTGGGGTTGTGGACGATAACGTTGAACAGGGCCGTGTCACCGGCGAACACCGGCGCGCTGCGCCCGGCGCTGAATTCGAGCCCGGCGAGGTTGCGGTAGGTGTGCAGGATGGCCAGGAAGCTCATGCCCGCCAATAAAAAGGTCAAGGCAAAGCCCAGATTATTACTATAGTTGATCGAGCCGAGCAGCATGGTGAACAGGATCAGCGCGAATAGCATGCCCTGGCGCGTCGGCAGGATAAAGATGCGCGGACGCCCCAATGTCACCGGGCCGCTGCGCGCGCCCTGCCCCTTGCGCCGCCGCTGCGGTGTGTGGCGGCTGAAAATTTTAAGCGACGGCGTCAGCGCGGGCAGTCGCATCTCAAGGCACGGGCACCGCACTTAACAAGCGCACTACCGGTGTGCGCGCCAGGCGCTCATCTTGGCCGCTGAAGGACAGGTGTTCGCTGCAATGCAGGCGATGGCCCGCCACGCTGGGCAAGGTGGCCTGGATGTCCTCGGGCAGCACGTGGCTGCGTCCCTCCAGATAGGCCCAGGCCCGCGCCGCGTGCAGCGCCGCCAGCCCGGCGCGCGGCGAGAGGCCGGTGACATAGTGGGAGGAGCTGCGCGAGAACTCGAGCAGGGCCTGCAGGTAATCCAGCGCGGCATCGGCCACGTGCACTTGGCTTACCTGGGCCTGAATTCGCACCA
This sequence comes from Gammaproteobacteria bacterium, assembly GCA_035286765.1. Classification (GTDB taxonomy): domain Bacteria; phylum Pseudomonadota; class Gammaproteobacteria; order SURF-13; family SURF-13; genus DATECT01. The sequence goes on along the minus strand of DATECT010000221.1, from coordinate 10,111 downwards.
ACTCATTCACATCCAGCACCGGCTGCAGCGCCGCGATCAACTCGCGCCGCTCGCCGCCCTTGAGCAGTGCGCGTTCCGCGCCTTGGTCCGGGTAGCCCAGTGTGATGCGCATTAAAAAGCGATCGAGTTGCGATTCCGGCAGCGCGTAGGTGCCGGTCTGGTGACTTGGATTCTGCGTGGCGATCACGAAGAAGGGCTTGGGCAAGGGGCGCGTCTCGCCCTCGATGGTTACCTGTCCCTCCTCCATCGCCTCCAGTAGCGCGCTCTGGGTCTTGGGCGTGGCGCGGTTGATCTCGTCGGCCAGGATTACCTGGGCAAACACCGGCCCGGGGTGAAACTTGAAGCTGGTATTGCCCGGCTCATAAATCGACACGCCGAGGATGTCCGCCGGTAACAGATCGCTGGTAAATTGGATGCGGTTAAATTTGAGCCCGAGCACCGCGGCCAGCACATGCGCGAGGGTGGTCTTGCCGACGCCGGGCAGGTCTTCGATAAGCAGATGGCCGCGCGCGATAAGACAAGTCAACGCCAGGCGGATCTCCCGCTCCTTGCCGAGGATAATACCGGCCACTTGCCGGACCACGTTATCGAGCAATGCTTGCATAGTTGTTGCGCCCCTGGTTTCCAGCACGTTAGCATAAAGTAGTTATCGGCGTAAGATGAGCCACATTGAGCCGCGAACGAATGAAAAAGCATGCCGCCACACCTTATGGTAGGCGAGCAGATGCGGCGTTAGGGCGAAAATAGTATTCAAGGGGGTGGTTATGCGAACAATAAAAGTATGCGGGGCGGGACTCATCTGGATGGTGTTCGTCTATACCCTGCTCACCAGTGCCAATAGCCTTGCCGCCGACCAAGGTTGTGCCGTGCCTGCGCAGGAATGGGACGAAGCCGCGGCGGCGCACCAACTCTTCGAGGTCCAAGGTGGCCGGCTAAGCGAGGCGGAGCGCGAGGACATTAACGCCGATTGGCTGGCGATAAAATCATTGTACGATGGCATCATCAACGAAACCGCACCGGTCTGTCAGGAGCGGCGCGACTTCGTGGCGAAAGACGCCGAGCATGTCGCCAAACAGCAGGATCTTACCGCGCGCATTAATGCGCACAATGCCGACCCCAATCGTACCGATGATGACGCTGCCGCACTCAACGCCGAGCAGGCCGCATTAGACCAGGAATTGGCGGACTTGCAGCAGTGGGCCACGGATCTTAATCAGCGTATTGACGAGGTCAACAAATACAATCTTACGCAGTACACCGCCTTCACGCAAAAAGTGCAGGCGGCGTTCAATGCGAAGCACGGCTTCACCGGCAAAAAGACCGTGCAACTTACCGCCAAGAGTTGGATAAACGGCGCCACCCTGCCGCTGCTCACCTCCATCAAGGGCATTATGCTCAGGATGGACCCCAATCAAGAGCCGCAAGGGCCGGCCTTGTCCCCCGACGCGGATGATTTCAAGCTCTATCAAACCTTCACCGCCGAGGTGGAGTTTGAGGACGGCAAGGTAGTCGCGGCACGTTTTCTGGAAGACTGGCTCGACCTGCGCGCGGACAACACCTTCGCCGCCTTGCCGGGCTTGATCTATGTTAGAGAATCCAAGATCTCCGATTGGCACGGCCAAGACGGCGTGACCTTCACGCGCAGTGTGGCGGGCCGCCCCAATATTTTATTAAGCGAGGGCATGGAGCTGTTCATGGACGAGGCATTCCAGGATATCTGGAGCACCTTAGTGGTGGAGATAACAGGCGATAAGGTGATCCCGCACGGCTACGGCAGCGATTTTCCATCGCATAAATTCTGGATGGATGAACAGCCGCTGCCGGAAAAACTGCAAGTCGCTCCAGCGGAGTATTTTAAATAACACCCGCGCACAAACGCCGCCCCACTTTGCCGGGTGGATGGCGCTCGACGTTATTGGGCCTTGGTCTGATTGTCCGGCGCCGCGTCTTTTAGCTCCGGTCTCAGCGGCAGCCCGGCTTGGCGCTTATTGTTAATTTCCTTCACGGCATTTTCCAATGCCAGGAAACGCTGCGGCGTGGCGGGGTGCGTGGCGCTATGGCTGTTCTTAATGCTGTCGGGCGATAAGGCCGCCATGCGCCGCCAAAACTTGGGGGCATCGCTGATCTCGTAGCCGGCCAGCGCCATCATATACAGGCCCACATAATCGGCCTCCGTCTCAAACTCCTGCGAATAAGAGCTGGCGGCGATATTGCCGAACAAGCCCTGCGTATTAACACCGGTGCCGGCGGCTATTAAAATATCAAAGACTGCGCCCACCCAATAATTTTGTTGCTTCGCATCAATATGTTTCATGGCATTGTGTGACATCTCGTGCGCGACCACCAAGGCAAGCTCGTTATCGCTGCTGATGAAGCGCATCATGCCGCTGGCGATAATCACGTTTTTTCCGTCGGCAAAGGCATTGACTACACCATCATTGGCAAGCTCCACGCCGTAATTACACACCTTCTCGGGTTTTACGGTAAGCGTCTGTTGCGCGCCGTCGCGTGATATTTTCATCAAGATGGGATGACTCTCGTTACCCAATTCGGCAACCTTCTCCTGAAACTTCTGCACCGCCGAGGCATCGGCGGGCACCGCCCAATCGTTGAGGGCGACAGGAACATCGCCTGCTAATAGTCCAGCCCGTTGTGCCGGGGAGTCGTGGAAGATATCGATGAATTTAACCGGCTCGGCTATTCCGTATAAGGACCGGGCGGGATCGTGAAATTCGTTGGTATAGATGAATTTATTAACGGCGCGGGCGCCGATGGCGTAGCTGATGTTTTCGCCGCACAGCGCAACGGCCCTGGCCTCCAGGGGATAGGCCACCTTCTTTAGGCGGCGCTCGTCATTAAAGAGGGCCTCGAAGGCAATCTTGTGCTGCTCTTTAGCCTCCAGCGCGGTAGCGGCATCGGTAATGGTTGCAGGTTTGGTGGTGGGTGCGGCGCAAGCACCGATTGCCAGTAGCAGGCCGAGCACGCCAAGGCCTTTAATATAGTTATTCATTCTTCCCCCTTAAACAGGCTGCAATAACCGGCTTTGCCGACGACGAATAGCGAGGCCGCTATGTATAGACTGGCTTGTTGGGCATCTTATTCCCCAGGGGTGTCGCGGGCAAGCGGCATTGACTCCGTTCGGGCAGGGCTTGTCGAGGTTCGTTTCCCTTTTTAGTGTACTCTTCGTAATTAATGAACCGTATGCTGGCGTTGCCAATCGGATTGATTAAGTTCAAAACAGAACGGCGCACTACACTAAAGGCTCGCGGCGATCAGGCTTCAGGCATAATCGAGTCGAATCAAGTCGAATCAATAGGATGCTGGCTTTGACATTTTACGCGGGTCGGGCGGCGTGCTCCTGCCGAAAAAGAAGTAGTTGTTGCCGCCGGCCTTTTTAACCTGGTACATGGCCTTGCCGGCATTCATGATTAGCGTACCGGCATCCATTCCATCGCCGGGATAGCAGCCAATCCCGATGCTGGCCGAAATGTGCAACTCGTGGCAGTGGATAATAAAAGGCCGCGTTAAGGCGGTAAGAATCTTAATGGCCACCTGTTCGGCCTCGCGCACATCCCTCATGTGCGGCATCACCACAAACTCATCCTTGCCCAGGCGCACCACGGTGTCGATACCGCGCAAGCGGGCGGTGAGGCGCGCGGCAACCTGTTGCAGGAGGAGATCGCCGATGCCAGGCCCCAAGCGATCATTGATCTCTTTGAAGCGGTCGAGGTTCAGCAGCAAGATCGCGACCGGATGGCTATCGCGCTTGGTCAATAAAATGGCCTGACTGAGACGGTCTTCCAGTAACACGCGACTGGGCAGTCCGGTGAGCATGTCATGGCGGACCAAGTAATCGCTATGCTCAGCGGCGAGCTTATGTTGGGTAACAGCGGAGAATATGCCGACATAATAAGTGATGCGGCCTTGGCCGTTGAATAGGGCGGTGATGGTAATCCACTCCGCATAGGGTGAGCCGTCCTTGCGCCGGTTCCAAATCTCCCCTTGCCATTGGCCGGTATCGATCACGGTGTTCCAAAGCGTGCGATAAAACTCCGGCGGGTGTCTGCCGGAGCTGAGCAAACGCGGATTTTTCCCCGCCACCTCGGACTGTGTATAACCCGTGATGTGGGTAAATGCCTGGTTAACGGCGATGATATTATTACGTTCATCGGTTACCATGATGGCGCCCGTGGCGTTCTCGAAGACCAAGCTGCAAAGGCGTAATTGCTGATCGGCATTCATGTGGGCCGTAATGTCCGCCATGCATGCAAGGGTAGCTGCGCCGGACGCCGATGGGCCAGAATCGGAGAGACCTTGTATTGGCGGGCCGATGAAAGCGGCTGCGCTTAACCCCCTTCCCGCGTCTGTAGCGTGGGATTCAGTGCAGGATTCGGCGTCGGCTTCAAGGCCGGCATACAAGGTTATAGCTTTGGCTAGGCAATGATCGGATGACATAATAAGGTACCTCACAAGCTCGGCAGTGTAAGGCTTATGCCAAGGCACAACCCTCGCGGGTTTTTCCATGGCAGCCTGTTGTGAGTTACTCTAGGACCGTTTTTATAACGGGGCCTTGATCCAAATCAAAGTTATTGTAATTAAGCAGAATTCGACGGACAGCCGCGGTTACCGGCGAGTTAGTTTTGTGGGCCGCCTTGTGCTGCCTCCAGCTCCAGCACCTTCAAGGTGGTTTTCAATACCGCATCGGGGTTAAGAGAAATGGAATCGATGCCCTGTTGCACCAGGAATTTCACGATCTCCGGGTAATCGGAGGGCGCTTGGCCGCAGATGCCGGAGTGGCGTTGGTTGCGCTTGGCGCCCGCGATGGTCATGCGCAGCATCTCCAGCACGCCGGGGTCGCGCTCGTCGAATTCGAAGGCGACCAACGCGGAGTCGCGGTCCACGCCCAGCACCAATTGCGTGAGATCGTTGGAGCCGATCGAGAAGCCGTCGAATAGGCGTGCGAAGTCGTCGATGCGCAGCACGTTGTTGGGCACCTCGCACATCACATAAATTTCCAGGCCGTGCTCGCCGCGTTTGAGCCCGTGCTCCGTCAAGGCCGCGATTACGCGCTCGGCCTCCTCCACGCGGCGGCAGAACGGCACCATGATGCGCACATTGCTCAGGCCCATCTCCTCGCGCACGCGGCGCAAGGCTTTACACTCCAAGGCAAAGCCCTCGGCGTAAGCCGGGTGGGTGTAACGCGCCGCACCGCGGAAACCGAGCATGGGGTTTTCCTCTTTGGGCTCGAACACATCGCCGCCGATCAGAGTGGCGTATTCGTTCGATTTAAAATCCGACAGGCGCACGATCACCGGCTTGGGATAAAAGGCCGCGGCGATGGTACCCACGCCCTCGGCGAGGCGCGTGACAAAATATTCACTCTTGTCGGCATAGCCCGCGGTGAGCTGCTCGATCTTGCTGCGCGCCGCCTGATCGGTGACGCGTTCAGGATGCACCAAGGCCATGGGGTGAATCTTGATGCTGTTATTGATGATGAATTCCATGCGTGCCAGGCCCACGCCATCGTTGGGGATAAACGACAGATTAAACGCCTGATCCGGCTCGGCCAGATTCATCATGATCTTGGTGCGCGGGCGCCGAGTATCCTTTAGCTCAAGACGCTCCACGTGGAATTTCAATTGGCCGCGATAGACATTGCCGGTGTCGCCCTCGGCGCACGATACGGTAATCGCCTCATTGGGCTTCAACGCCTGCGTCGCGCCCTTCGCGCCGACCACGGCGGGGATGCCCAACTCGCGCGCCACGATGGCGGCATGACAAGTGCGCCCGCCGCGATTCGTTACAATAGCGGCGGCCTGTTTCATCACCGGCTCCCAGTCGGGCGTAGTGGTGTCGGCCACCAGCACCTCGCCGGGTTGAAAGTCGTGCAAGCGATCGAGATCGGTGATGATGCGCACCTGGCCCGCGCCGATGCGCTGGCCGACGCTCTTGCCTTGCGCCAGCAACTCGCCGCGCTCCTCCAGGATGTAATTCTCCAATTGATTGGCGTGGCGCAGCGACTGCACGGTTTCAGGTCGCGCCTGCACGATGAACAGCTCGCCGCTAATACCGTCCTTGGCCCACTCGATATCCATCGGCTGATCGCTGCCCGCCTTGCGGCCGTAATGCTGCTCGATCTTGATGGCATAGTCGGCGAGTTGCAGCACCTCATCATCGCTGATGCAAAAACGTTGGCGCTCCTGCTCCGGCACCGGCTTGTTGCGCGTGGAGGCGCCCACGCGGCCCTCCACGTAGATCATGCGCAGTTGCTTGGCGCCGAGGCGGCGGCGCAGGATAGGGCGGTGGCCGTCACGCAACGTTGGCTTGAACACGTAAAATTCGTCGGGATCGACACTACCCTGCACGATGTTTTCACCCAGCCCGTAGGCGCCGGTGATGAACACCACATCGCGAAAGCCGGTCTCGGTGTCGAGCGTGAACAACACGCCGCTGCTGGCAAGATCGGAGCGCACCATGGTCTGCACGCCGATGGAGAGTCCTACTTGAAAATGATCGAAGCCCTGATCGACGCGATACGAAATCGCGCGATCGGTGAACAGGCTGGCGAAGCATTTGCTGCACGCCTCGCGCAGCGCCGCGCGTCCGCGAATATTGAGATAGGTTTCCTGTTGCCCGGCGAACGAGGCGCCCGGCAGGTCTTCCGCGGTGGCCGAGGAGCGCACCGCCACATCGGCGCGCCCTGCGTATTGCGCGCCGAGTTGTTCGTAGGCGGTGCTTATTTCATTCCACAAATCGGCGGGGATTCCGGCGCCGCGTATTAAATCGCGCGCCTCGTGCCCGCGTCGCGCCAAGTCGGCGACATCGCGCTTGTCCAGGCCGGCCAGTAGGGTTTGCAATTTTTCGCGGATGCCGGCGCTATCCAACACATGCCAGTAAGCCTGCGCGGTGATGGCAAAGCCGTTAGGGACCTTTACGCCCTGCGCGCCGAGTTCGCGATACATCTCGCCGAGCGAGGCGTTTTTGCCGCCCACCAGCGGCAGATCGCCGAGTGTGATCTGGTCAAACCAGCGGATGAATTCCGGCATCGTGCACCTTGCTGCGACGTTATTGCGCGCGCGTCTTTTTTTCTTGCGCCTGTTCGTGCGCGATGAGCTTGGCGAGTTCGCCCATTTCTTCCGAGAGCAGTTCAAGCAAATCATCGAGTGCCAGGATGCCCACCAGCGCACCCTTGGCGTTGACCACCGGCATGCGGCGCACACCCTTGGCGCGCATGTATTGGATGGTCTCGTAAACGCCCTCGGTTTCGCGCACGGTGGCGGCGTCCGCGCTCATGATGTCGCCCACCGTGACCGTATCGGCGCTCACGCCCTTGGCGATGACCTCGATCACGATGTCGCGGTCGGTGACCACGCCCACCGGCGTGCGCAATCCATTCTTTTCATCAATCACCACCACGTCGCCCACGTGATGCTGGCGCATCAGCCGCGCCGCCTCCACCACGCTCTCAGCGCGGGTCACAAATACCACGTCACGGGAACACAATTCACCTATCGGCATAAATCCTCCTTGGGTAAGCAAGCGTAGCTTGCGAACGCCGGTGCAGGGAAGTACAGACTGGGGCAAAAGCCTTGTGCCGTGACGCCATGGATGGCATCGCAGCGGGTTAGCCGCGATAGTTCGATCAGAGAGGTGATGAAAACCGGGTTACCTCACCCTGCGACAACGCGCGGCACGTTCCCCACTGTATCAAAAGCAAACGGAATCGGCATGGTGTTTTTTTTCGTCTTGCTTTAGAGTAGGGTCGGTCTTGCCGCGCCAACGCGGCGCCTTTCGGCCCCTACGTCATGCTCGACGAATTTTTGCACAAGCCGCGTGTCGCCTATTTTTCCATGGAGATCGCTCTGCGCAACGAAATTCCCACCTACAGCGGTGGGCTGGGCGTGTTGGCCGGCGACACGATGCGCAGCGCCGCCGATCTGGGGGCGCCGTTTGTGGCGGTCAGCCTGGTGAGCCGCGCCGGCTATTTCCGCCAGGAGATCGACGCGCAGGGACGCCAGATCGAGCAGCCCGACGCCTGGGAGCCGGGGCGCTGGGCGCAGCGCCTGGGCGCCGCGGTGGCGCTGACCATCGAAGGGCGCGAGGTATGGGTGGGCGGCTGGCTGTACGAGGTGCAGGGCCACATGGGCGGCCGCCAGCCGGTGATTCTGCTCGATACCGACCTGTTAGTGAACCGCGCCGAGAACCGCGACATCACCCATTATCTTTACGGCGGCGACGTGCGCTACCGGCTGCGCCAGGAGATTGTGCTGGGCGTCGGCGGCGTGCGCATGTTGCAGGCACTGGGTTTTCAGGTGAGCCAATATCACATGAATGAAGGCCACTCCGCGCTGCTCGGTGTGGAACTGCTGCGCCGCCGCGCCTATCCGCCGGAAGATCTACGCCCCGGCGAACCGCGCTATGACATCCCGGCGGTGCGCGATCTGTGCAACTTCACCACGCATACGCCGGTCGAGGCCGGGCACGACCAATTTCCCTATGACTTGGTGCAACAAGTACTGGGCGACTTCATTGATCTCACCACGCTCAAGTCGCTGGCCGGCGACCATGCCCTCAACATGACGCGCCTCGCGCTCAACTTGAGTCGCTACGTGAACGGCGTCGCCAAGCACCACGCCGAGGTATCGCGCGGACTCTATCCCGGCTACCAGGTATACGCGATCACCAACGGCGTGCATCCTTACACGTGGACCGCCGCAAGCTTCGCCAAACTTTATGATTCCGCGTTGCCCGGCTGGTGCCATGAACCGGAGTTATTCGCGCGCGGCGGCGACCGCCTCAATGACGCAGACGTGTGGGCCGCGCACCTGGAGGCCAAGCGCGCGCTGATCGGCAAGGTCAAGGCGCTCACACAGGTCGCGCTCGACGAGCAAGTGCCGCTACTCGGCTTCGCGCGGCGCATGACCGCCTACAAGCGCCCGGATTTATTGTTCACCGACCTCGAGCGGCTCAAGGCCGTCGCGCGCAAGCATCCGTTTCAACTGGTGCTGGCGGGCAAGGCGCATCCGCGCGACCTGGAAGGCAAGCGCCTGATCGAGATGCTGCACGCGCATCTGCGCGAACTCGCGGGCGTCATTCCCATGGCCTACTTGCCCAACTATAATATGGATACCGCGCTCGCCATGGTGTCCGGCGTGGACGTGTGGCTCAACACGCCGCTGCGCCCGCTCGAAGCATCCGGCACCAGCGGCATGAAGGCCGCGTTCAACGGCGTGCCGAGCCTGAGCGTGTTGGATGGCTGGTGGATCGAAGGCTGCATCGAAGGCGTCACCGGCTGGGCCATCGGCGACAGCGGCGTAGAACACAACGGCGACGACGCGAAGGCCCTGTATAAAAAACTCGAAGAGGTGGTGCTGCCCTTGTATTACCAAAACCGCGCGGGCTGGATCGCCGTCATGAAAGGCGCGCTCAACAAGAGCGCGTCCTACTTCAACAGTCACCGCATGATGCGTCGCTACATGACCGAGGCGTATCTGCGCTAATCATGCAGCTTACTTTTCTCGGCGCCACCAACACCGTTACCGGGTCTAAATATCTGGTTAGCACCGGCGCTCATAAAATACTGGTCGACTGCGGCCTGTTTCAGGGCTATAAGCAACTGCGGCTCAAAAACTGGGCGCCCTTTCCTATCCCCCCCGCCGAACTCGACGCCGTTATCCTTACCCACGCGCACCTCGATCACAGCGGCTACTTACCGCTGCTGGTAAAAAACGGTTTCTCCGGCAAGGTCTACTGTAGCGAGGCAACGCGCGATCTGTGCGCTATTCTGCTGCCGGATAGCGGCCACCTCCAGGAAGAAGAGGCCCGCTATGCGAATAAAAAAGGCTACTCCAAACACAAACCGGCCTTGCCGCTCTACACCCAGCAAGAAGCAAGGCAGGCCCTGGAAAGGCTCACGCCGGTTGCCTTCGAGCGCGACATCAAGCTGGGTGAGGGGCTTACCCTGCGCCTCATCCCTAACGGTCACATCCTGGGCTCGGCATGCGTGCAACTGCAAAACGCGCATACCCGGCTGGTGTTTTCCGGCGACCTAGGGCGGCCCAACGATCCCGTCATGCAAGCGCCGCGTATTATCGAGCGGGCCGACTACCTG
>DATECT010000220.1:0-2464 GCA_035286765.1 Gammaproteobacteria bacterium | reverse complement strand
CGCATTACAGGCTAATGGATTCAGAACACTGACGAGTAAGCCTGGTCATCATATGACGATGATACAAGTACTCAGTCAAACGATTGGTTTAGATAAGCAGACAGTTATTGTGTTAGATGCTTTGAGGAAGCAGCGTAATGTCGCTGATTACTCTGGTGATATTGTATCTGCAAGCGCTGTTGATGAATGTTTGTTACATGCCGAAAAGTTGTTACATGTTGTCAATCGATGGTTAAAAGAAAACAAATCAGAATTGCTTGGATGAATCGGAGTGCCATCGTCGGTTGGGTTGGCGAGTAATAGGGATTAATAATTATTAAGACTATGTAGTATGTATCTGCATTAATTTCAGCAAGCGCTTGTTCATCAATATCATAACCCTAAATGGAGGTAGGCATGTCGCTGTTGTTCTCGAAATATAAGCTGGGTTCCGTGGAGTTGCAGAATCGTCTGGTGATGTCGCCGATGACGCGCAACCGCGCCGTCAACAATATTCCGACTGCGCTGATGGTGCAGTATTACCGTCAGCGCGCTGCGGCGGGGCTGATCATTACCGAAGGCACGTCGCCGTCGCCTAACGGCTTGGGCTATCCCCGCATACCGGGGATCTTTTCCGAGGCGCAAGTGGACGGGTGGAGGCCCATCACCGCCGCCGTGCATAAGGGCGGCGCGAAGTTTTTCGTGCAATTGATGCATACGGGCCGCGTGGCACATCCATTGAATTTGCCCGCCGGGGCACGAATAGTGGCCCCCTCGGCGGTGGCGGCAGCCGGCGAGATGTATACCGATGCCGAGGGCATGAAGCCGCTACCGGTACCGGAGGCGATGACCGAGGCGGATATCAAGCTTGCCATCGGCGAATTTGCGCAGGCGGCCCGCAATGCGGTGCAGGCGGGCTTTGACGGCATCGAGTTGCACTCGGCCAATGGTTATCTGTTGGAGCAGTTTATTCGCCCCAATTCCAACCGGCGGCGTGACGGCTATGGCGGGCCGATCGAGCATCGCGCGCGCTTCGTGCTGGAGGTGGCGGAGGCGGCGATCAACGCTATCGGCAAGGACAAGGTTGGCATGCGGCTGTCGCCTTATGGGGTGTTCAATGACATGCCGCTCTATGACGCGATGGAGGCGGATTACATTTACCTGGCGCAGCAGCTCAGCGCGCGCGGCCTGGTGTATGTGCATCTGGTCGATCATTCGGCGATGGGGTCCCCCACCGTGCCCGCGTCGATCAAAGAGACCTTCCGCGCTCAGTTCCGCGGCACCTTGATCCTTTCGGGCGGCTATGATGCCGCCCGTGCCGAGAGCGATCTGGCCTCCGGCAAGGCAGACCTCGTCGCGGTGGGGCGTCTATTCCTCGCCAACCCCGATCTGCCCGTCCGTTGGAAGACGAATGCACCGTTGAACGTGCCCGATTACAACACCTTTTATACGCCGGGGGAAAAGGGTTATACCGACTATCCCGCGCTGGCCTAGGCCGCGTCTGGTATTTTGACGTTGTATGCGTGGGCACAAAAACGTGCCCATCCTACTTTGGCTATAAAGGCGAGACTCTTGAGCCGCGAGCGGCAAACTGCTTTATAATCATCTTTTAGGCGGGTGTAGTTCAATGGTAGAACTTCAGCTTCCCAAGCTGATAGCGTGGGTTCGATTCCCATCACCCGCTCCAATTAAAGGCAGATACAAGATACAAGGGGCAAGATACAAGTAAAACCAAAAACCACAGCACCCACGGAGCGATTCTACTTGTATCTTGTATCTTTAACCTTGTGTCTGATTTGAAAATGGAAACCGCCCTCCGCATCGGTAGCTTCGTGCTCATTTTTGCCCTGCTGGCGCTGTGGGAGGCGCTGCGTCCGCGGCGTCCTTTAACGCAGGCCAAGCGCAGGCGTTGGCTGACCAATCTTGCCCTGGTGGTGACTGATACGCTAGTGCTGCGTTTGATGGGCGGCGCGGTGGCGTATGCGGCAGCCGTGTATGTGCAGCAGCGCGGCTGGGGCTGGCTCAATGCGGTTGATTGGCCGTATTGGCTGGAATTTATCATGGTCATCATCGCGCTCGATTTCGCGCTGTATCTACAGCATGTGATGTCGCACTATTTGCCGGTGTTCTGGCGCCTGCACAAGGTGCATCACACCGACCTCGATATTGACCTGACCACCGGCATCCGCTTTCACCCGCTTGAGATCGGGGTTTCGATGCTCTATAAAGTGGGAGTGGTAACGGCGCTGGGGGCTGACCCTTGGGCCGTGCTGATATTCGAGGTCATTCTCAATGGCACGGCCTTGTTCACGCACAGTAATATTGATATTCCCGAAAAATTCGATCAGTTGTTGCGCCGTGTGCTGGTGACGCCGGACATGCACCGCGTGCACCATTCGACGACGCCGCGTGAAACCAATTCCAACTTCGGCACGTTCATTTCCGTTTGGGATCGCCTGTGCGGCACCTATCGCCAGGCCCCCGC
>DATECT010000219.1:0-6821 GCA_035286765.1 Gammaproteobacteria bacterium | reverse complement strand
TGATGAGTAATAGGTGATGGGTGAGGTTTTCCCATCCTCCCCTCGCCATTAGCCACTAGCGACTAGCCCGCCCGTAGCTATTATCGTCAGCGGGACCAGCGAGCGGCTCGTCTGCCTTCAGCAACTCACCGGCTACCGGGGCCACAGGGGCACTAACCTTCTGCAAACCGTCTGCCTGCTGGTGTGCGTCAGGCTTGCCGGTCTCTTGCAGGGGGGCGTCCTCTTGTTCGGCCAGCATGCTGCCCGACGGCGGATGCTTGGCAAAATAGGCATAGATGCCGTTCATGATCGCCTGCGCCAGCGCCTGTTGATGACGTGGGTCGCGCAGATTGCGCTCCTCGCGGGGGTTGGAGATGTAGGCGGTTTCCACCAGGATCGAAGGGATGTCGGGGGATTTCAACACCACGAAACCGGCTTGTTCAACTTGGCGCTTGTGCACCTCGCCCAATTGTTTGAGGGCGTCAAGCACATTGGCGCCCACATCGAGACTGGCCTCGATGGTGGCGGTTTGCGACAAATCCAATAGTACCGAGGCGAGCAGGTTATCCTTGTCGTCCAGGCTTACCCCGCCCACCAAGTCCGCGGCATTTTCGCGGCTCGCCAGCATGCGCGCCGCCTCGTTGGTAGCGCCCCGCTCCGATAAGACATAGACCGACGATCCACTTGCCTCGGGGCTGGAGAAGGCATCCGCATGGATGGAGATAAACATATCGGCCTTGTGCGCGCGCGCCTTGTCGATGCGCTTGCGCAGACTGACAAAGTAATCGCCGTCGCGGATCATCACCGCGCGCATCCCCTGCTCTTTCTTGATTAAGGCCGCCAGCTTGCGTGCAATGGCCAATACCACGTCTTTTTCCGATGTACCGTTACGCCCGCGCGCACCGGGATCTTCGCCGCCATGCCCGGCATCGATGGCGATCACAATATCGCGTGGCGGGACAGCCGCTACGGCGCGTTTTGTTTCGGCAGCCATGGCGGGGGTATTTTTTTCGGCAGTCAACAACTGCTTGGTGACGAGCAGGTCCACCACCAGGCGATGACCGTATTGGGCATTGGGCGGCAGCACAAAACTCTTCGCCTGCACACCCTCTTTGAGCAGGATCACCATGCGTACACCTTGTCTGTCTGGCAGGGCGGTGAACTTGGTCAGTAGGGCATGAGCGGGGTTAAAGGAAGGCACCCTACCCTTCCATTGGGTATTGCGCAGTTCAATCTCGATACGTTCAGGATGGGTGTAGTTGATCAGGCGGTAGTCAACCGGACCCGATGCGTCGAACACTATGCGCGTGTTATCCGGGGCAGGCCAGATGCGCGCACCTTGCACCTGTATGGGCGCGGCCAGTACCGCCGGGCACAGCAATGCTAACAGCAATGTGCCAGCATACCGCATAGTGCGCCCCCCCTTATCCGTTAAGCCCTTATAGGTTGTTGAAAAGCCCATCCATGGCTTTTTCACCTCGCTGCGCCGCGGCGTATGTCCGCAGCTTGCTCCATTTTTTAACCCGTACGTGTTAAAAAATGATGCGGCACATCCATGTGGCGCTTAACAGACTGTTAAAACCAGTCTGTTAAGGCATCCTATTCTGCAAATATTTTAGGCTTGTTGCAATATTTTTATTATATTTTCGATAGATACGCTAAAAACCTCTACAAGTATATCAACATAAGGCCCGTCCGCCCCTGTCACGGAAGGCTAAGTCCGGCGAACATGCCCGCGCCCTTCGCCGAACCGGGCAAAAAGGGTGACTTGGCGCCCTTATTTTGCATATTCGATGCCCATAATTAGAGCGGCGCGGTCCCGCCACTGGCAATAGTCACTACGACTGGCGCTGAAAGCCTCCTCTCAAAGCGCACCCGAAACGCGTTTTTGTGGTCTTCCCTTCTCCCACCCGGACGCGTTGGCAAAGTCCAATGCGGCTTTGTTAAGACGTCGCGCACCCCTGTAACATGCTCCGACTCCTGTTTCAGTCGAGCGATCTCGGCATCATTATCAGTCACCGGTCTGTCGCGATCAGGAAAGGCCGCCTCACTTTGGCGAGACGCCTCTTCCATCCACTTATACAACTGATTTCGACGAACTCCCAACCCCGGCGCCAGATCGGCCGCTGACTTGTTGCCCTATTCCAGTAGTTGAACTGCCTCAAGCTTGGACTCCTTCGCGAAGCTCTTGCACTTTGTATCAGAGGTCCCCTTAGGCATTATTTCCCTAGCAGGGTGGCCGAAAATCCGGGGTATCTCACAGCCCTATTCGATTACTTAGAAGTATTTTCCAATCGACAACGATCCGCCAGTCTCTGGGTTTTAAGAGTCCGTGAACGTTGAAACGATGGCGGATGTTGCTTAACTATTGTGTCCGTGAAAAACGCGGGTACCTCAGATAACTACCCCAGACCGATGTGACTCCATGACCGTGTCCTTATGACTGTGTGCGGCCGCTACAGTGGCTGGCATGATTTGTGCTGATTATTGAACGGAGAAACCTGAATATAAGCTGTTTATAAAGACGATTCTCCTATTAAATCCAAAGGGACCGGCCAATGAAACACGATATAACCCGCAGCTTGATTAACTTCTCGCTGCTATTCAGTGTCATTTGGATGACCCTGGCGACATCTCCCGCGCAAGCCGGTGATGTGCTCAAATTGGGTGGTTCCGGCTCCTGTCTCGGCACCATGCAGTTGCTCGCGGTAGCGTTTCAGAAATCCCATCCCGATGTTCAGATCACCGTGGTTCCCAGCCTGGGCAGCAGCGGCGGTATCAAGGCCGTCAGCGCGGGCGCGCTGGACATAGGGTTGAGCGCACGCCCCTTGAAGGAAGATGAGCGCCGCCTCGGTGTGACAGCGATTGAATACGGTCGCACCCCGTTCGTCATCGCCACTGCGTCAAGCAATTACGCTTCCGGCATCACTACGGCCCAACTCGAAAATATCTACGCCGGCAAACTAACCACCTGGCCGGACGGAAAGCCGTTGCGCCTGGTGTTAAGACCAGCCTCAGAATCAGATAATGATATTTTAAAGGGGATGTCTCCCAATATGCGCGTAGCGGTCAGCTATGCCCTCGGGCGCAAAGGTATGGCCCAGGCGTTGACTGATCAGGACAATGCCGACGCCATAGAAAAAATTCCCGGCACCGTAGGAACCACTACCCTAGCGCAGATCCTTGCGGAGCGTCGCGCATTAAAAGCACTGTCGCTCAATGGTGCGACGGCCAGCCCGGAAACCATTGCCGGCGGTAATTACCCTTACTATAAAACCTTGTTCATGGTCACGAGCAGCGAAGCCAAACCTCTTGCGCGCGAGTTCGTCACCTTTGTACGTTCCCAGGAAGGACGGGCAATCCTAATACAAAACGGCCACTGGGCCACCGAGTAAAGGCGAGACTTACGACGTGCATCTTACCGTCACTAAGGTAACCAGCCTCACCACCTGGCTGGCTGCGCTGCTGGCCATAGCGATCTCTATAATATTACCCGCCGGGTATTTCGGTCTTACCTATCAACATCAAATCTCGGCGATGCAAACCGAGGCAGAGATCAATGCGCTGCTGGTTACGCGGTTAATCAATAGTAATCCGGAATTATGGCAATTTGAGACACACCGTTTGCAGGACCTGGTGCAACAGGATATGACCGAGACAGTCCTGCCGGAAGTGCGGCGCATCACCGGTGCCGGCAATCAGGTCATTGCGGAAAGCGCCGGCCAACTGGCGGCACCGGTTGTCACACGCTCGGATAAGCTATTCAGCTCCGGCGAGGTGGTAGGTGAAATGCAGATCAGCCGCTCGTTCCGCCCGGTGCTGATGGACATGCTGCTGGTGGCGCTGGGAGGGATACTGTTGGGCGCAACGGTCTATACTTCGCTAAGAGTGTTTCCCTTGCGGGCGCTGCGGGATTCCTTAGACCTGCATTTCCAGGAGAAGGAGCGCGCCCAGGTCACCCTGCAATCCATCGGCGACGCGGTGATTACCACCGACGCCAACGGCGCTATCGAGTACCTGAACCCCGTGGCCGAGGAACTGACTGGCTGGAGTAATGCGGAGGCGCAAGGGCTGCCGTTGCCGCAGGTGTTCGACATTATTAACGAAGGAACCGGAGAAGCTCAGGAAAACCCCGTGGACAAGGTGCTGGCCAAGGGGTGTATCGTACCGCTGGCCAACCACACCGCATTGCGGCGGCGTGATGGAACAAGCATCCCCATCGAAGACAGTGCCGCGCCGATTCGTGATCGTGCCGGTTATATTACCGGTGTGGTGCTGGTGTTTCATGACGTTAGCAGTGCGCGCGAGTTCAAGCAAAGGTTGACCCATCAAGCGACGCACGACGCTCTGACCAATCTGGCCAACCGGCGCGAATTCGAACTGCGCTTACAGGACGCATTGAGCATCGCCAAAGCTCAATGCGTGCAACATGCCGTGTGTTATTTTGATCTGGACCAGTTCAAGATCATCAACGACACTTGTGGACACATGGCCGGTGATGAACTGTTACGGCAGCTCTCAGCGGTACTTGAAGCGACTGTGCGGCAAACCGACACCTTGGCGCGACTGGGCGGAGATGAATTCGGCTTGCTGTTGATGAATTGCGAGCAAGCACCTGCCGAACGCATCGTTAACAACCTGATGCAAAGCGTGCGCGACTTCAGATTCAACTGGCGAGATGAATCCTTTGTCGTGAGTGTGAGCGCCGGACTGGTGCCGGTTACTGCCGAATCCGAGAGCATGGCGCATATCCTCAGCACCGCAGATGCGGCCTGTTACATCGCCAAAGAAAGCGGGCGCAACCGGGTGCACGTATACCGCGACAACGATAAGGATGTCGCGCATCGGCGGGGCGAAATGAGTTGGGTCGCGCGCATCAACGAGGCACTTGACCAGTCGCTGTTCTGTCTGTATCGCCAAACCATTGCGCCGCTTGACGACTCCCACCCCGGCGAGCATTTCGAAGTCCTGGTAAGAATGAAGGATAAGTCCGGGCAATTGATACTGCCTGCGGAATTCATCCCGGCGGCGGAGCGTTACAACCTGATGCCCGCCATTGACCGCTGGGTGATCCAAAATACGTTTGCGCTGCTCAACAAACTGTATGGTGATAACCGTCAGAAAAAACTGAGCATCTGCACCATCAATCTGTCCGGTCTATCGCTCAGCGACGAATCATTTCTGGAGTTCATCCGACACCAGGGCAAACTGTTACAGGCGACGCCGAGGGCGATTTGCTTTGAAATCACCGAAACCGCCGCTATCGCCAACATCAACAAGGCGATAACCTTCATGAGCCGGCTCAAGGAGCTGGGATTCAGTTTTTCGCTGGACGACTTCGGCAGTGGCTTGAGTTCGTTTACCTATCTAAAAAACCTGCCCATAGATTATCTCAAGATTGACGGTTCCTTCGTTAAAAACATGTTGGACAACGCCCTCGACTTCTCCATCGTCAGTGCGGTGAACCAAATAGGGCATACCATGGGCGTTCATACAGTGGCCGAGTTTGTCGAGAATACGAAAATACTGGGCGCGCTGCGCGAGATGGGGATGGACTACGCCCAGGGTTACGGCGTTTCCCGCCCGGAACCGTTTTCCGCTGATACTAAACTTTAACCACAGCGCGGGTTAGAAATGAACGCCGTCTTCACCAGAATGAGGGGTAGACTCAAACCCTCGACAACTATCTTAAGCAGGATGCTAACACCGGGCCGAGCGCCCAATCAGCCTCGCTCACAGCGCGGCCAGTAAGGCGGCGCCGTGCGGCGTGGCCGCACTCAGCGTGACGCACCGTCCATGCTCCATATAGTCGATGCGCACTTGCACGTCCGGGGCAGGCAGGTAGTCCGCGGCACGCTCCGGCCATTCAATCAGGCACAGCGCGCCGGACTGCATGCGCTCGCGCAGATCCAGATAGTGCAGCTCTGCACCGGCGCTGATGCGGTACAAGTCGACATGAGATACTGTCAACTCCCCCGTCTCGTAAGTTTCCAGCAAAGTATAGGTGGGGCTCTTCACCGTGCCCGCGTAGCCGAGCGCGCGCAGCAGACCGCGCACCAGCGTGGTCTTGCCGGCGCCCAGTTCGCCGGACAGGTAAATTAACGCACCATGCCGGCAAACTTCGGCCAAACGCCGGCCCAGCGCTTCCATGGCGGACTCATCCGCTATTAAGAATCGCATGTGCGTTGATTCACCAAACGGCGCAGGTGGGGAAACAGATCGCTGGCCAGCAGGCCGCGCTCACCCTCGCGGGCGGCGGCGCGGTCGCCCGCGGCGGCGTGCAGACACACCCCCAACTGCGCGGCACCAGCGATCTCCATGCCTTGCGCGAGCAGACCCGCGATGACGCCGGTCAGCACATCGCCCATGCCCGCGCTCGCCATGCCGGGGTTGCCCGCGTCGCACACGGCGGTCGGCCCGCTGCCGGCCTGCACCAGCGTGCCCGCGCCCTTCAGCACTACCACCCCACCATAGCGGCGCTGTATCGCCTGGGCCGCCTGGAAGCGATCGGCCTGGACTTGCGCAATCGAGCTATTCAGCAGGCGCACCGCCTCGCCGGGGTGGGGGGTTAATACCCAGTCCTGGCGTTGTAGGGGGTCCGTAGCCAATAGATTCAGCGCATCGGCATCCACTACCAGGGGTACATCTGTCTCCAGCACAGCGCCGAACAACTCGCTGGCCCAAGCCGAGCGGCCTAAGCCTGGGCCGATGGCAATGACACTGGCAGTGTGGAATAACGGACCTAGGTCGCTGACGTTTTCAACGCCATGGCACAGTAGTTCGGGACGCGCGCCAACGATGCCCGGCAGGTGCTCGCCGCGCGTTGCCACCCTCACCAGGCC
>DATECT010000218.1:0-2299 GCA_035286765.1 Gammaproteobacteria bacterium | reverse complement strand
ACGGCCCACCCAGGCGGTGGTGATCATGACCGCGAACGCCACCATGGATCAATCGGAAATCATGATGTTGGGCGGGGCCGCCGATTTTATTGCCAAGCCCTTTCAAGCCGAGCAGTTGCGCGAGGCCTGCGAAATTGCGGTACGCCGCGAAGATTACATGATCAGCAATGAGCAGTTTTTTCAGCGCATGCTGGCGCTGAAAAAAACCGTGGACGAACTTGCCAAGACCCGTGACCAAGCATTGGAGGCCTCGCGCCTGAAATCGGAATTTCTGGCCAATATGAGCCATGAGATACGCACTCCCATGAACGGTGTGCTCGGCATGGCCGATCTTCTGCAAGATACACCGCTCACCCCGGAGCAGGGCGATTATCTAAAGACCTTGCGCCAGTCCGCACATGCCTTGCTGGAGATTATTAACGACGTGCTGGATTTTTCCAAGATCGAGGCGGGCAAGATGACGGTCGAGAGCGTGCAGTTCACGCTGTTGGACCTGGTCGAGTCGGTCGCGGAGATCCTCTCGCCCGGCGCGCATCAGAAACGACTCTCGCTGATGAATTTTGTGGCGCCTGAAATTCCGCTACAGTTATGCGGCGATTCCGGGCGCCTGCGTCAAGTGTTGTTGAACCTCATTAGCAATGCCATCAAATTCACCGAGCATGGCAGTATCACCGTACGGGTCACGCTGGAGGCGGAAACCGATAATTACGTCACGCTGCGCTTTGCGGTAATCGATACCGGCATCGGCATGTCGGAACAGGCGCGGCAGCGTTTGTTCCAGCCCTTTACCCAGGCCGATGGCTCCACCACCCGCAAATACGGCGGCACTGGCTTGGGCCTGTCGATCTCCAAGCGCATAGTGGAATTAATGGGAGGCGAAATAGGTGTGGAAAGCACCGAGGGCCGCGGTTCCACTTTTTGGATAAGCGTGCCGTTTAAGCGTGCCTCCGCCCCGCTTGGGTTAAGTGGGAACAGTGAACACAACATCTCGGCTGTTGCCGGTGCCGCAACCGGACGCTGGGGGCGGCTGGCTGCCCGGCGCGTACTGGTGGTGGATGATAATGCCATCGAGCGCGACATTATCACCCGTTACTTGCTCGCCCAACGCATGCACACCGAGGTGGCGAGCACTGCTCAGGAAGCCTTGGGCAAACTGTTGCAGGCGTCTGCCGATAATCCTTATGAGATCGTGATCCTGGATTTAATCATGCCCGATATGGATGGCTTTGCGCTGGCGCGCGCCATTGAGGCCGACACCAAGTTGGGGGTTACGCCCAAGCTGATCCTGCTGACGGCGTTTGATGTAAAAGGCCAGGCGGAAAAATCGCGCCGCGCCGGCTTCGCCGCCTACCTTACCAAGCCCATCAAACAGGCGCGGCTGTTCGATTGCCTGGCAGACCTGCTGGCCCCTGTCGCCGGCGATCTGGTAGCACGGGCAGTAAAAACGCCAAAACCCGCGGCGAGCCTCATCCCCTTCGGCAGCCAATACCATGATTGCATAATCCTGGTGGCCGAGGATAACCCGGTGAACAGCAAGTTGGCGCTGCTGCAATTGAAGAAGCTGGGATTAAAGGCCGAGGCCGTGGCGAATGGCCGCGAGGCAGTGCTCGCCAGCCAGGCCGCGAACTATTCATTGATACTGATGGACTGCAATATGCCGGAGATGGACGGCTATCAGGCCACCAAATCCATTCGCGCCTCGGAGCGGCTAACCGGCAAGTCAATACCCATTATTGCCATGACGGCCAACGCGATGGGGGATGACCGCGCCCGCTGCCTGGCGTGCGGTATGAATGATTATCTCTCCAAGCCGGTGAGTATTGAGCAATTAAAGGTGGTGCTGGGTCGGTGGCTGCCTCATTCTGAAGGGCCGGCGCCGGCCGCCTATGCGCCCGTGCGCGCGGCATCTTCCCCGTCCACGGTAACCCCACTGAATCTCTCGTCGATCGATCATCAAGTGCTGGAGGGGCTGCATGGTCTGCAGATAGAGGGCACCCCGGATGTGGTCGGAGAGCTAATTGATATCTATCTTGCCGATACGCCCTTGTTGTTACAGTCGCTGCACGAGGCCATTCCTCAAGGCGATGCGCAGGCCTTGCGCCGCACCGCCCACAGTCTCAAATCGGTGAGCGCGAATTTGGGTGCCAAACGGTTGGCCGCCCTGTGTAAGGAACTGGAGGATATGGGTCGCAGCAATGATCTGCTGAATGCGGCAGCGCGCTTGCCGCAGGTGATGGATGAATATGCCGCCGTCAAGCAGGCTCTGCATAAAGTGCGAGCCGGCATCAACGCAAAACCG
>DATECT010000217.1:0-9660 GCA_035286765.1 Gammaproteobacteria bacterium | reverse complement strand
CGCGAGGTGAAGTCGCCGCTACTGATGCGTTTGGTGGCATGCAGCAGGCCGCGCACCCTGCGTAGCACAAAAAAATCACTGCCCAGCCACGCCAGGGCCAGGGTAATCAGGACAACGATAGTCAATACCCGTAAATTATGCGCAAGGAGATGCTCGACTTCGGAAAATGCCACCTTGGTGGGAATGCCAATGCTCAGATCGGCATCGCCGCCGGGTTCGCCCCTAAGGCGAATGAAGGCAAATAGGCGCGGCTGTTTATCCATACCCATGCCTTCGCCGGTCCCCTCGCCTTGCTTGTTGAGCATGGCGTTAACGATAGGCGTTTGCGGCACGACCTTGCCCACCCATTGGGCCGCATCAGGGTAGCGCGTCAAGATGGTGCCTCTGCCATCGCGCAGGGTAACGGTGGTGCCGGGCGGCAAGGCGGCATCCGCGGCAAACCGGTTGAGCCAAGTCAGGTCAATCTCCGCATAGACAACGCCGCGCGTTACACCCTGCTCATCATGCACGCCGAGGGCCAGCGTAACCGTCGCCTTTTTGGAATTCTCATCAAGGTGATAAGGGCCGATGATGAAACGGGGGCCGCGCAATGCCTGCTTAAACCAGACTTTATTATTGATAGTAGTCTGCAACTGCGGGGGCTGAGCAGTGCAAAAGACCGTGCCATCCGCCGTTGCCGCAGCGATATTGGAGTAGTGGGTGAGGTCTTGGATGAGACCGGCGAATATGTTACTGCAGCTCGACTGATCGGCGCTTTGCACGATGGGCAGATGGGACAGCGTGGTGAGCAATTGCTGCGCGCTTTGGATAATTTGTTGGTGATTGCCGGCGCTCATGCGCGCCAAGCGCAAGGCATTCTCTTTTGCCTTGAAGGCATCTTCCTGACGCTCTGTCGCCGCGCCATACAGGATGAGCCCAAAAGTAGGCAGGAAGCAGACGAAGATAAACAACAATAAACGGACGCGCAGACTCGAGGAGTGAAGTATCGGCATGCCCCTTCCTGCTTGAAGTGTTTAACTAGCAGTATGTTGAAAAAATCCTGGGTGAGCAGCAAAGCTGCGAACGGGTTTGCCACGGGTGCGGCGATGAAATCGCTGCACGGGCAAGCCAGGGAGGGTTTGCCCTAGCCCTGCCAGCGCAGCAGGACAGCGTAGCGCTGGACGGACTTTTTCAACATCCTGCTAACACCTTACCCTATTTGCCAAGCAAGGGCTAGTGGCGGGCCGGGCGCCGCAGCTTTTTATACTTAGGGAAGCTCTGATTAATTATTTTTTTGTCATTCCCGCCCTTCGGCCTTGCTCAGGGTAAACTCCAGCGGGAATCTAGCAACCCATTGAATTAAAAGCATTGGATTCCGGGTCTACGCTTCGCCCGGAATGACGAATAAATCAGAGGTTCCTTAGACTAAATTACTTGTTTATTAAGCGCGCAAGCGAAACGCCGGTGTTCGATGGCCGGGAAATTGCGGCGGATATTGATCAGCCGTTCACGGTCGAGATCGGCACGGACAAACCCGGCGCCGTGCGGCAGGCGATCCAGTATCACGCCCCAAGGATCGACGATCATGCTGTCGCCGTGGGTTTGGCGCCCACTCACGTGATAGCCGCCTTGCGCGGCGGCGATGACGTAGCACAGATTTTCAATGGCACGCGCGCGCACCAGCATTTCCCAGTGGGCTTGGCCGGTGATGGCGGTGAAGGCGGCGGGTAATACAATAATCTCGACTCCCTTATCCAGCATGCAGCGGAATAGTTCGGGAAAGCGCAAGTCGTAACAAACCGCAATGCCAAGTTTGCCAAAGGGGGTATCCGCCACGACAACCTCATTGCCCAATTCAAAGGTCATCGACTCCGCGTACACCTCCGTGCCTTCCTTCAGGCTCACATCGAACAGGTGGTTTTTGTCGTAGCGCGCGGCGCATTGGCCGCTGTCATCGAATAGTAAACAAGCGGCGCGTACCTTCATGGGATTATCGCCCTTAATAGGCACGGTGCCGCCTACCAGCCAGATGCCGTGCCGTTTGGCCTGCTGGGAGAGAAATGCCTGGATGGGTCCTTGGCCGTATGTTTCGGCGATACGGAGATGGTCCTGGTCCGACATGCCCATCATGGCGAAATTTTCCGGCAGCACAATGAGTTTCGCCCCGCTCGCAACGGCGCTGTCGATGAGCCGCTCGGTCTCGCTCAGATTAGCGCTGACGTTGGGGCCGGATGCGAGCTGGATGGCGGCAATATGGGGCATGGATAAGATATTTAGGCTGACTGAATGATAAGGCGGGCGTGCTGTGGGTTAGATCTATCTACTGCATGTGGTAAAAAATATTATACGCGAGTATACGGCGCACAGTACTATTTTCGCCCTGCGCGAACACGCGGATTTATGCAGAACATACCGGGCAGGCCGGGTCTTTGTGCAGCTTCAAGCTGCGCCATTCCATGTGCAGGGCGTCGAACAGTAATAGCCGCGAAGCCAGGGTGGTGCCAATCCCCAGCAAGAGCTTTATGGTTTCTATGGCCTGCACGCTGCCGATCACTCCCAGCAGGGGCGCGAGTACGCCGAGTTGAGCGCAGCCCCCCTCTGTCTCAGCCTGCTCGTGGTAGAGACAGCGGTAGCAAGGACTGTCCGGCAAGTCGGCGCGAAACACGGCGACCTGCCCTTCCATGCGGATGGCCGCGCCCGACACCAGCGGTTTCCTGGCCTGCACGCAGGCGGCATTCAGCGCGAAGCGGGTCGGGAAATTATCGCTGGCATCCACGATCACATCGGCCTGATGGATCTGTTGGTGCAAGATTTCCGGGGATAGGCGTCCGTGCAGCGGCGTGACGGTAATGGCAGGATTCAGCGCCAATAAGGTGTCGCGCGCGGCCTCCACTTTGGGGTGGGCAATATCGGCGGTGCGATAGAGTATCTGGCGCTGCAAATTCGATAACTCGACCTGATCGAGATCGGCGATCACCAAATGTCCGACACCCGATGCCGCCAGGTACATGGCCAGCGGCGACCCCAGCCCGCCCATGCCGATAATAAACACCCGCGCGCGGAGCAGTTTTTGCTGTCCCTCCATGCCGATTTGCGGCAGCAGGATGTGGCGGCTGTAGCGTAGCAGTTGCTGATCATCCATGGAGAGTTTCATCCTCGACAAATCGCGCCGTTATGATACGGTTGTGTCCCGCCAAGTCACGATGCCCTTGCACGTCTTGATAACCCATGGCGGTCAATAACTGCGCCAGCGCGAAGCCCTGATCGTAGCCGTGTTCCAACAATAGCCAGCCGCCAGGCATCAAGCGGCTGCGCCCCACTGCCGCGATAGCGCGCAGGTGTTGCATGCCGTCCGTGCCGGCCTCCAAGGCAAGGTGCGGCTCAAAGCGTAGATCGCCTGCGGTCAGGTGCGGATCGTCACTGCTAATGTAAGGCGGGTTGGAGACAATCATGTCAAAGTGCTCGCCGTGCAGCGCACTATCCCAAGCGCCGCTGTCATCGCCCCGGCGGAATTCCACATTATGAATATTCAGGCACCGGGCATTTTCTTGCGCCACCACCAGCGCGGCAGGTGAGATATCGCTAGCAACGATCGTGCAGCGCGGGCGTTCCCTCGCCACGGCCAAGGCAATAGCGCCGGAGCCTGTGCCTAAATCCGCTATGCGGCCATCAGCATCACGCGCGATACGCTGCAAGGCCAACTCAACCAGCAATTCGGTCTCGGGGCGCGGAATCAAGGTATCCGGAGTTACCTGAAGTTGCATCGACCAGAATTCACGCTGGCCGGTGATATAGGCCAGCGGTTCGCCTTCCGCACGGCGCGTTATCAATTCGTGGAATTGGCTAAGCTGGGCCTCGGTTAGTTCGCGCTGCGGCCAGGTATGTAAATAGACGCGTGCCGCGCCGAGCGCGTGCGCCAATAATAGCTCGGCCTCTAACAGGGCGGTAGCGGACGGCTGTAACGCCTGACTGGCCCTGCCGATGACGGCGCTGATGGCTCGATCCAAGGAAGTAGTGAAGTAGGCTGCCATACTGAATTATAGCATCCCCGCCGGGCACGCCGGGGTTTGGCACCCTGCTCAACTAGGCAGTGAGCGCCAAGCCCGGCGATTCACATTGCGGCCGGCGGCGTTTCCGTTGCCACGGTGTCAGCCACTGCGCCGGTCTGAACATCGTCATCGCTGATGTTGATGGTCGCGCTGCTGGGCGTGGCGAGTTGTGCACCCGTCGCCTCGCTTAGCGTGAGATCGACGGTCTCATCAATCTCCGCAGCGCTGTCATTAATGATGGGTACGCTGAAGGTTTGACTGAGGACGCCGGCGGCGAATTCCAAGGTCCCGCTAACGGCGCTGTAATCGGCATCCGCGCTGGCCGTGTTATTGCTAGTGGCATAGCGGACGGAGGCAGGGGCGCGGTCGTCGCCGCTGCGTGTTACGGTAATAGTCACGCTAGCGGCGGCCTCATTGACATTGTAGTTGGCGGCATCGAATTGCAGCGCAGGTATCGCGCTATCGTCATCCACGATGTTGATGATCGCGCTGCTGTTGCCGCCCAGCGTGACCCCTGCCGTGGGGTTGCTGAGTGTGAGATTTATAGCTTCATCGGACTCGTGCAGCGCATCATCGATGATGGGCACGCTAAAGGTCTTCGGCGTAGACTCTCCGGCGGCAAAACTGAGCGTGCCGGCGGTGGCGCTGTAGTCCGCATCCACTAATGCGGTGCCGTCCTGGGCGGTGTAATCCACGCTGGCCGCGGTACTGCCATCCCCGTCACGCGTCACTGTGACCAGCAGTGCGCCGTCGCCTTCGTTGACGCTGTAGCGGGCGGTGCTGAATTCCAGGGTGCTCGCGCCGTTGGCAGCGGCGGTCAGCAACACCCACTTGGCGACCGAGGGCACACCCAGGCTATTGAGCACGAACAGCATGTAATAACCGGGCGGGGCCACCCTGGGCGACGCAGGGGCGCTGGCCGTGATCCCGTCGAGCGTAGGATTGATAGTCAGCGGCACCAGGCGCTGGTGCATGTTATTGCCGTGGGTGTCCGCGCCGGGGGCGACCAGCACGGCCTTGGTGACATCGTCAAGGGTGCCGATAGTAAATTCCTGGCCAAAGTTGATGATATCCGGCGCCGTGCCGATAGTGGGCCGCGCACCGCGGAATAAATACGGCGGCGAGAATATCTCGATGGCATCGTTGCTAAAACGCGCGCTGTCGACGGGCGCGCCGTCATCACCGGCGGAGAGCACGCGCCCGTCCGGCAGCAGGATGGCCGTGGAGTGATAGGCGCGCGACTGGGTTTGCGGGGCCATGGCGTTCATGGTGTTGGTGGTCGGGTCGTATAACTCGGGTTCAAGCTGCGGGTTATCGTAGAGTTGGTTGGCAGTGCCGTTATTACCGCCCACCGTGAGCAGCGTGCCGTCCGGCAGGATCACGGTATTGTGGTTGCGCCGGCCCTGCGGAAACGCGGCCAGCAATTGCCAGCCCGCTTCGGGCTGGGCGGCATCGAACACTTCGGTGCTGGCAACGGCGCTTTCTTGCGTGGCGCCGCCCAGCATCATGACCTTAGTGGTGCCGTCCGGCCCATCGGGCAGCAGTACGCCGCTGCCGTAGCCATAACGCTGTTGTTGCATACGGGGGAGCGCGCTCCAGGTCCAATCCGCCGGATCGAGCAGGGCGGTATTGCGGGTATCGGGGCCCGCGAGCAGCAGCTTGCCGCTGGCGAGCACAAATTGATGCGGGTAAAGACCGAAGATGTCGCGTTTGCCCACCGCTTGCACGGTGCCCACGCCGTCGATATCGGGTGCGGGTGTAAACACCTCGACGCCGGTGCTGATCAAGCCGTCGGCATTCTCCGATAGACCGCTGGTGATCACGGCCCGGCCATCGGCCAGCAGGGTGACGGTCGGATACCAGCGCCCTTGACGCATATCGGGCTGGCGGGTCCACGTTTCATTGAAGGGATTAAAGGTATAGAGCTGATTGAGACCGGCGGCGTGGGGTGTGTCTTGGCTCGCATAGGCCAAGTTGCCTCCGGCCACCAGCACCCGGCCATCGGCCAGCAAGACTTGTCCGCCGCACCAGATATTGGCGGGCGAGGTTACCGGCTGGCCCGTGCCATCGGCAGGGTTCCAGATATAGCCGACCCCGCCATTGTTACTATTATCTTTAGGTACACTGTAGCTCCAGAACAGCACCTTGCCGGTAGGCAGTAAAGTGGTATGAATGCCAATCACGGGGAAAGGGATAGACGCACCCCATTGCCCTACCTGATCCGGACTGCCGCCGGCTGCCTGCGCACGCGCCAGTAAAGGTGCCAGGAGCGCACGCCAGCTCACGAGCAGCGGATAACGACCGGCCAGCTGCCGAAAGTAATCCTCAAACTGGCCCAGAGCTTGAGGCCATAAGCTGTGGGTAAGCGGTGGGGCAGCCGCCCGCACCCGTTTCTCGGCGCGGCTTCGGGCATGCTGCCGCGCATGATCCGGTCCTAACACGCGGGTTTCCAACTGTTGCAACGACTGCTCAGTCTGAATAGGCTGGGGTGTGGGGGAGGCTAAGATGGTGAAACATACTAGGCTGAGGACCACCGCCACGGTACATGGGTAGGCCTTATGTTTATGCATGACGTCTCCTTGTCATTCACAATACATTCCCTGATCGAGCCCCCATGTTGGAATGAATCATCACATGGAGACTGGGTAACAGCATACTGCTGTCATGCGACCCATGCAATGCATACAACAAGAAAATTACTTGGTAGATAAAAATAGAATGGGGAAGGGGGGCCGCAGAATTAAATTGCTGAAAATCACTAAAGCAAAAAAGTGTATTCGATAATTATTTTTGCATGAGCCATGTCTTACTCAGCCATAGCGGCAAGTTGGTCGGCTTGGTATTCGCTGATCAAGGGATTGATAACGGCATCCAAATTTCCTTGCAGGATATCTTCCAGTTTATATAGCGTGAGATTAATGCGGTGATCGGTAAGGCGGCCTTGCGGAAAATTATAGGTGCGGATGCGATCGGAGCGGTCGCCGCTGCCGACTAAATCTTGGCGTAGTTGGGCCTGTTCGCTTTGCTGCTTGTTGCGTTCCGCGGCCAATAGCTTGGCCTGTAATAGGGACATGGCGCGCGCGCGGTTTTTATGCTGCGAGCGTTCATCCTGGCACTCCACCACCGTGTTGGTAGGTAAATGCGTAATGCGAATCGCCGAATCGGTTTTATTAACGTGCTGACCGCCGGCGCCCGAGGCGCGAAAGGTATCAACGCGCAAATCCGCCGGATTAATGTCGATCTGGTCGATATCCTCGACCTCCGGCATGATCGCCACGGTGCAACTGGAGGTGTGGATGCGCCCTTGCGATTCGGTCTGCGGCACGCGCTGCACGCGGTGCCCGCCCGATTCAAATTTCAGGCGTGAATAGGCGCCTTGGCCGATAACGCGGATGATAATTTCCTTGTAACCGCCGTGCTCGCCCTGGCTCGCGCTGATAATCTCCGTTTGCCAGCCGCGCGACTCGGCATAGCGCGAATACATGCGAAATAAATCACCGGCAAACAGGGCGGCCTCATCACCGCCGGTGCCGGCGCGAATTTCCAAAAAGATATTGCTGTTATCGTTTGGATCGGTCGGCAATAACAGCGTTTGCAATTCCAGTTCCAAGGCTTGCTTGCGTTCTTGGGTACGGCGCAATTCATCTTGGGCCATGGCGCGCATCTCGGCGTCATCGTCTTGCAACATGGCCTCGGCTGCTGCAATGTCCCCCAGCACGGCTTGGTATTTTTGGAAAACCGCGACCACCGGATTCAGTTGCGCGTATTCCATGGAGAAATTCCGGAAGCGCGTTTGGTCGCGTATCGTATCGGGGTCGCCCAATAAGGCGCTGATTTCTTGCAGGCGCTCGGAGAGATTCTCCAGCTTGCCACGTATCGAGGGTTTCACAATTCAAATTCGCCAAGTGTAGCGTGCGCTGTGCGCACGGATTCAGTGCGCAATATACGTTTCATAGAGTGAAGAGCCATCGACGGTATTGCCAGTCGTGCGCACAGCGCACGCTACGACTCGTCTTTTAGATCAAACAATTCGCGTGCCGCTTGCAGCAGTTCCAGGCGGCCTTCGAATCCGGCTTGTTTCATTTGAATGCTGGGGGTATGGATAAGCTTGTTGGTGAGGGCGCGGGCCAGCAGATGCATGACTTGTTCGGGGTCGCGGCCTTGCGCCAGCAGGCGCTTGGCATTTTCCAGTTCATTATCGCGGGTGTGCTCGGCATGGCTGCGATAGGCGCGGATGGTGGACACGGCATTCAGCGATTGCAGCCAACCCATAAAGTTGGTGACCTGCACATCGACAATCTCTTCGGCCTGCTTGGCGGCGGCTTGGCGCGATTTCAAATTTTCCTGGATGACTTCTTGCAGGTCATCGACCGTATATAAATACACATCGGGCAATTCGCTGACCTCGGGTTCGATATCGCGCGGCACGGCAATGTCTACCATGAATATGGGCCGGTGCTTGCGCACCTTGAGCGCGCTTTCCACGCTGCCCTTGCCCAAGATCGGCAACTGGCTGGCCGTCGAGGAGATTACGATATCGGCCTCGGCCAGGTGCGCGGGCATTTCGCTTAACGAGATAGCATAGCCATTGAATTCACTGGCCAGCGCATGGGCGCGTTCCACGGTGCGGTTGGCCACGATGATGCGCCCGATGTTGCTCTCGTGCAGGTGGCGCGCGGTGAGTTCAATGGTCTCGCCGGCGCCGATCAGCAAGGCCGTGTGGCCTGTCAAATCGCCGAAGATTTGTTTGGCCAGGCTCACTGCGGCAAACGCCACCGATACCGGACTGGCACCGATGGCGGTGTCGGTGCGCACCTGCTTGGCCACCAGGAAGGTGTGTTGGAACAGTCTGCCCAGCAGCATGCCGACCGTGCCCGCCTCGGAGGCCACTTTATAGGCGGCCTTCATCTGGCCGAGAATCTGCGGTTCGCCCAGGATCATCGAATCCAGGCCGCTTGCTACCCGCAATACATGGTTGATCGCGGCCTGGTCGGTGTGGATATAGACAAACGGCTCGACCTCGGCGCTGTTCAGCCGGTGATATTGACACAGCCATTCGATGACCGGGGTGCAATCAGTGCCGTCAATGCTGCAATAAATCTCGGTGCGGTTGCAGGTGGAAAGCAACGCGGCCTCGTGCACTGCCGGGCAGGCGGTCAGGGCTTGCAAGGCGCTCGGCACCGTCTCGGGCGCAAACGCCACGCGCTCGCGTACCTCAACGGGCGCGGTCTTATGATTGATTCCTACTGCAAAAAAAGGCATGTATGTCTAACTCAGCCAGACGGGGCACGCAGCCATGTTTAGCTTATCGGTTATCCGTTACAAATAATTACACCATTATACGCCAGGATGGCTAAACCTGCCTATGCCAAGCCCGGCACTCGGGTAGAATTTTGCAGGATAACCAAAAGGGATACAATCAATTAGCCGCTAACCGGAAAGTAACTATGCAGAAAAGCTGCGCAAGATCAAATAAATTTGCGTATAGTAGGTGTCAAAGTATTACGGTTGGCGGTTTACAGCCGCGGGTTAACGGATCAGGTGTTCGATGAGAAAGCTTTTGTTGTTCCCCCTACAATTTCTAGCCAAATTTGCCTTGGTCGTGCTGCTGGTAGGCTGTGTCGCAGCCCGC
>DATECT010000216.1:0-11404 GCA_035286765.1 Gammaproteobacteria bacterium | reverse complement strand
AGCCGCTTTTTACTATTGCTAGTATTAAGCGTTCAGATTAATGCTTGCCTGGGGCCAGCGGCACGCCACGACGCTCGTGGGTGTTGTAGGCAACTACATCAATCATGTCGGCGGAATCAGCCGCCATGGCCTTGCCTTCCAGGAGGTTCTCGATGCACCAGTTCACCATTTCGTAGAACTGAGAGACTTTACCCAATTGCTTCTGGAACTTCGGGTAGGTCTCGGGGTGCATGTTGGCACCATTCGGATGGCACTGGGCGCAAGCAACATTATTGCCCTTGATGCCGCCATGTGACAGGTCATCACCGCGGGTTACCGAGGCCATGTACTCGTCCTGATATTTCTTCAGGTCGGCGTCGGTGAACACCTCGGCTTGCACGGAGGCTGCAAATGCCAGGCCTAACATCATGGCGCCAGCGGCAACCCAATTACTCTTACGTGTAATCTGCATGTTTCTGCTCCTTCTTTCTATTTTAGTAATGTAGTTGAGCTGCGCCAGGCGAGGTTTCACCAACATCGTGGAACTTACCTTCCCAAGCAACCTTGCGAACCGGGTTGTCGAAACCATTGAAGGTGACATCAAACTTGTCACCGCCGTTGGTGTCAACGAATACCCAACCCGTTGCGTCGCGCTGGTTGGCAATGTCTGCACGGTTCATCGGGAGGATGAGCGTGGGCAGGGCATTGGGGGCTTGGGTGTAAGTGGTCGGATACGGCCAGGGCCATGCAGTCGAGAAGTTCGAGATGAAGGCAATGTTACCGATCTGATTGGCTTGCGGTTGATGCACGTGGTTATACAGAACAGTGGAACGCTTGAAGGGTTGTAGCAACTCTTGGATCTGCTCGGCATCTTCGGTCCAGAAATTCCAGCCGGCGAAGATCTTTTGGATCGGGGAGTGCGAGAACACGATAAGGGGGGTGTTCTTGTCAACCTTATCCAGGTCGCCTTTCAACCAGGTCAGGCCTTCGGCGCCGAGGCGGAACGGGGAACCCTTCGGGTTGTCCAGACGCTCCATCTCTTTCATGCGTTGCTTGGGGTCTTTGGCGTATTTGCCTTCCCACTCGTCACCGGCACGGATGGTGTTGAGGGCGACGAAGTGCACGCCTTTGTGGTCGAAGCTGTAGTTGTCAGCGGGGATGCCGTAGATCTTACGTGCAGCCTCACCCATGTCGAGGTAGTAGTCATGCTCGCCAATGATGGCCTTCATCGGTATACCGGCCTTGGAGAATATTTCCATACCGTGGTCGATTTCGGCACCCAAACCTTGCTGGGCCATATCGCCGCCGTAGTAGCAGAAATCCGGCTTCGGATTGGCGTTGGACAACTCGGATATGGCACGCTTGAAGCCGTTGTCCCAATTGCTGACGAACTTGGTGCCTTTGATTTGTTGAAGGTGGGCATCGGTGACCCAAGCGAAGGTGAAGTTTTCCGCAGCATTCGCCTGCTCTACGGTCACCAAGCTCATGGGGACGATACCGGTAGCGCCGGCGGCAGCCAGCGCGCCCGCGCCCTTGAGGAAACTGCGGCGACTAGTGTCTATCATCATTTCTCTCCTGTTACTGATATGAGTGGGATACTTTTTTTAGAATGATTTTTTAGGTTAATCAACTACTTAATCAG
Source organism: Gammaproteobacteria bacterium (assembly GCA_035286765.1). GTDB lineage: Bacteria > Pseudomonadota > Gammaproteobacteria > SURF-13 > SURF-13 > DATECT01. Next base: position 9,783 of record DATECT010000216.1, on the reverse strand, counting down.
TTCTAATGGTTTAGAATAAAACCATACGCAAATCTTATAGCGCGCTCATTTCGTTTGTCAAGCATTTGTAATGTCTGGCAAAACGGATGAGTGATTTTATTGCTCGCCTGCTGAGACGAACCGATAGTAACATAGAATACGGAAAGTGGAAGCGGGTTATCTTAACAATTTTGCAGATAAATCATGTTCGTGGGCGGCGCTGATCCTAACCTGGGCGAATTCGCCCGCAACTAAGCCCTGGCCGTCCTCGATTATGACCTGCCCATCAATCTCTGGCGCATCGGAGCGGGAGCGCGCCACAGCCCCATTTGGCCCTACCTCATCCACTAATACGGTGTGAACTTGGCCAATTTTGTGGCGTAATTTGGCTGCCGAAATCTCCGCCTGTAGCAACATAAAGCGCTCTAAACGATCTTGTTTAACCGGCTCCGGGACAGCATCCGGCAAGGCATTGGCCGCCGCGCCCTCCACCGGGGAATAGGCAAAACACCCTACCCGGTCAAGCTGTGCCTCACGCAAGAACGCTAGCAGGCCCTCGAACTCCTGCTCGGTCTCGCCGGGGAAGCCGACAATGAAGGTACTGCGCAAGGTGATCTCCGGACACGCCGCACGCCAGGCCTGGATGCGCGCCAAGGTATTCTCGCTATTGGCCGGGCGCTTCATGGCCTTGAGTATGCGCGGGCTGGCATGCTGCAAGGGCACGTCGAGATAGGGCAGTAGTTTGCCTTCCACCATCAACGGTATCAGTTCATCCACATGGGGGTAGGGATAAACGTAGTGCAGCCGCACCCATACTCCCATTTCGCCCAAGGCGCGCGCCAGTTCGGTGATGCGGGTCTTGAGCGGCCGTCCTTGCCAGAAGCCGGTGCGGTATTTTACGTCCACGCCGTAGGCGCTAGTGTCTTGGGAGATGATCAGCAGCTCCTTGACGCCAGCCTTGACCAGGTTTTCCGCCTCTTGCATGACCTCGCCGATAGGCCGGCTGACCAGATCGCCGCGCAGCGAGGGGATGATGCAGAAACTGCAACGGTGGTTACAACCTTCGGATATTTTTAGATAGGCATAATGCTTTGGCGTGAGCTTAATGCCTTGAGGCGGGATCAAGCTCGTGTAGGGATCGTGCGCGGGCGGCAAATGCAGGTGCACGGCGCTCATCACCTCTTGCAGGGCGTGCGGGCCGGTAACGGCCAACACTTGCGGATGCGCTTGGCGTACCAAATCACCGTCACCCTTGGCCCCCAGGCAGCCCGTTACGATCACCTTGCCATTTTCCGCCAGGGCCTCGCCGATGGCATCCAGCGATTCCTCCACGGCGGCATCGATAAACCCGCAGGTATTGACCACCACCAAATCGGCATCCTGATAAGTAGGCGAGATGGCATAGCCCTCGGCGCGCAATTGGGTGAGGATTTGTTCGGAATCCACCAGCGCCTTGGGACAACCCAGGCTGATGAAGCCGACTTTGGATGCGGATTTAACCATGAGTACCTAACAAATGAGTGGTATGCAGAACTTTTTATTCTCTCATATTCGGCAAGCTAAACGGGCATTTTATGTTGCAGCAGGGCTTGCTGCATGGCAGCGAGCGCTTGGTCGACGGTGATATCCTGCGCAGCGCCGGCAAGCTTACCGGCCTCAATGACCGGATGAATATCGGGTTCACCCAGCGCGGAAAACACCACGAATTCCACCCTGCGTACATGGAAACCGGCCTGAGACAATAATTCCACATAGGCGGCCAACTTTGCCGGGGTGCGAATAGGCGGTATGGTGACCAGTATCCCCTCCGCATACAGTAGCGAGCGTAGGTGCATCAACGTCTGTTTTTTCTTGTGCAGGGTATAGATGGTTTGGGTATCGACGATGGCATCGAAACATTCGCTGTGCAGCATTTTTCTAACATCGCCCGCAACAAAGCGGACATTTTTACAACCCAAGCTCTGCGCCTTGCGTTTGGCCTCGTCGATACTGACCTGCGAGACATCCACACCCGTCACAACATTATCGCCCTGCTGCGCGTACCAGGTGCTGAGATAGCCTATATTGCAGCCCAAGTCCAAGATGTTTTTGCGCTCCCGAATCCGCCCCCAGATGGCCTCGCCGCTCGCCCTGATCGCATCGGTTTTCATTGAGTGCACCACCGGCGCAACAGTAGGATCGGCGATGTAATCATAAAAACGCAGCACATTATCCGGCTTGACCTCATCCTTGACCAGCGGCCTTCTCAATCTATCGACTGCCTGCGCCCTTCTCTCGCCCAGTTGCCGCCCCGCCCACTGCAAGTAGGCCGCCGACGAAGTGAAATTTTTAAATCCGTAGCATGCTAGATGATCGGCCAGGGTGCCCATACCAAGTCTCACTCCTTAAGTGAAGACGATATTATTTTTACAAATTTTTTATAAATTCGGATGGCTGACAAGCAAGCATGGAATTTTTGCAATCAAAATTCCTATCTGCACGAATAAAGCATGAAGGTGTGGCGCGCACTTATTACGTTAATAAGATGGAATTATAACCGAACTGCGAGCAGACAGCCTCATTGAACTTGGCTATTGTAGAAATGTCACAATTAATATAACCATTAACGAAAAGGAAAAGTATTGGGCTAGCCCAATATAATTTTTTAACAAGTGATTTTAAACTTAAGGAGTGCTTTATTATGGAAAAGAAACTGCTAGCAACACTTACTTTGACTCTGTTGGCAGGCACGGCTTACGCCCTGCCTACTTATTACGACTTTCAGGCTCTTGACTCCAACAAAGACGGTTACCTAAGCGCGGATGAATACAAAGCCTTCCAAAATGCCTTGCAAAAGGATTTCAGCCAAGCCGATGCCAATGCCGACAATAGAATCGCCCTGGATGAATTTAGAGATTCCTCCAAGATTCAGACTGATCCGCTGTTGAACATCATGCCGTCCAGCGCCGCGGTTTCCGAGCAAAGGGCGGAAACCGGCGCTACCGTCGTTAGTGCTGGACCGTCAAGCAGTAGACAAATGCGCGGCGCGGAACTGCTAACACAGGATAGCGACACCCAAGGCATGCTCAGCAGCAAGGTCGAAAAAGCCAGCAGCCCCACCGTATTGCAGGGCACGCAGGATACCATGGGTAAACCTGCCGGCAGTGCCGGGGATGCCGCCGGTAGACCGGCGGGTGCCGGTGCGGATAGCAGCCCGAAAAGTGACATCCCTATTACCCCGTAATTATTTTACGGGGAACGCAGTACGTTGAAGGGTGGCATGAGGTTGCCACCCTATTGCTTGGCTTGCGGAATATTATCCGCAGAAAAATGGGGTGGTGGGCCCGGTAGGACTCGAACCTACGACCAAGGGATTATGAGTCCCCTGCTCTAACCAACTGAGCTACAGGCCCAAATAAACTTCAGCGACGCCCTCCGGCGATACCGTAATTAACCATCAAACACCAGCCCGCCATCCCTGACGGGCGCTTGCCGCTTCGCGGCTCGCCCAACTGAGCTACAGGCCCAAATAAACATTAGCGATGCCCTCCATGGCAATACCGCAGTTAACCATCAAACACCAGCCCAGCCATCCATGGCTGGGCGTTCGCAAGCTTCGCTTGCTCACCCAACTGAGCTACAGGCCCTGTAAAAACAGATACAAGATACAAGATACAAGTAACAAGACTGCACAGAAAAACTAAGCAATCGATATAAGGCCACCCCTAATAATCCGTCATTCCCGCGAAGGCGGGAATCCAGAAGCTACTGATTTATCATCCGTTTCCAAATGCTGGATTCCCGCCTTCGCGGGAATGACGGGAATTTGAATTTTTAGAGGCGCCCAGAATAGCAATGGGAGCTAAAGGGAGTACATAAAAACAACCTAAGAGAGCATCGATCTACGAACCTTTGGTCGGGCAAGGCTGGCCCCCACCCTGCCTGGTATGGATTTGTTCGGCGCAAATTCTGTTTTTTACTTTCCTCTTGTAACTTTTCTTTTGTATCTTTTCTTTCGCGGTTAAAGTTAGATGGCTAGACCCTTTCCGTTGAATCTAGCCATTTTAACCTAGGGTTTTAAGAACTCTCCAAATCCAAGAAGCTGCGCAACTGCTCGGAGCGTGTCGGGTGGCGCAGCTTACGCAGGGCCTTGGCCTCGATCTGGCGAATGCGCTCGCGCGTCACGTCAAATTGTTTGCCGACCTCTTCCAGGGTGTGATCGGTATTCATGTCGATGCCGAAGCGCATGCGCAACACTTTGGCCTCGCGCGGTGTCAGGCCCTCCAGCACGTGCTGGGTAGCCTCGCGCAGCCCCTCGAACACAGCGGCGTCGTTGGGCGACAGTACGCTGGAGTCTTCAATGAAGTCGCCCAGGTGCGAATCTTCATCGTCACCGATCGGCGTCTCCATGGAGATCGGCTCTTTGGCGATCTTTAAGACCTTGCGCACCTTGTCTTCGGGCATTTCCATACGTATCGCCAGCTCTTCCGGCGTCGGTTCGCGCCCGACTTCTTGCAACATCTGCCGCGAGATGCGATTGAGCTTGTTGATGGTCTCGATCATGTGCACTGGGATGCGGATGGTACGCGCCTGATCTGCGATAGAGCGGGTAATCGCCTGACGTATCCACCACGTCGCATAAGTGGAGAATTTGTAGCCGCGGCGATACTCAAATTTATCAACCGCCTTCATCAGGCCGATATTGCCCTCCTGGATGAGATCGAGGAATTGCAGGCCGCGGTTGGTATATTTTTTGGCGATGGAAATCACCAGGCGCAGATTGGCCTCGACCATTTCCTTCTTGGCACGGCGCGCCTTGGCCTCGCCGATCGACATCTGGCGATTGATGTCCTTGATCTCGCTGATGGTCATGCCGCAGGCTTCCTGCAAGGCGACCAACTTGTTTTGAGCGCGCTGTATTTCTTCCGCGTGCTGTTCCAGCGCGGGCGAATAAACGCGGTTGGCCTTGGTATGCTTCTTCAGCCAGGACAGATCGGTTTCATTATCCGGAAATGAGGTGATGAATTCCTTGCGCGGCATATGCGCCTTGTTAACGCAGATATCCATAATGACGCGCTCCTGGCAGCGGATGCGCTCCACCATCAGACGCAGATTGGCCACCAGGCGGTCTACCATGCGCGGCACGAGTTTGAACTTCATGAAAAAGTCGGCCAATTCCTGGCGCAGCTTTTTGCTCTTGGCGTTATCCTTGCCGTGCTTAGCGGTTGCCGCTACCGATTTCACATACAGTTCGCGCAGCTTGGTAAAGCGCGCGCGTGCCTCTTCCGGATCGGGGCCGGTTTCCAGCACCTCGGCAGGCCCTTCCTCTTCATCACCGACCGCGACATCCTCAATGACATCCTCGTCTTTCAGCAGCAGTGCCGGCGGAATTTCTTCCTCAACCGGCGCCACGGTGTCGGTGTACCCGGTCATGATATCGGCCAACCGCACTTCACCGGCCTCGGCGCGCTCATATTCGCGCAGCAGATCACCGATGGTCTCGGGGTAGGTGGCCAAGGCGGACAGTACCTGCCCCAAGCCTTCCTCGATGCGCTTGGCGATGACGATCTCGCCCTCGCGGGTAAGCAACTCCACCGCGCCCATCTCGCGCATGTACATGCGCACCGGGTCGGTGGTACGGCCAAATTCGCTATCGACGGTGGCCAGCGCCTGGGCGGCCTCTTCGGCCACGTCATCATCCGCCGTGACGGCCGGATCGGCGAGCAGCAGCGTATCGGTATCGGGTGCAATCTCGTGCACCATGATACCCATATCATTGATCATGCCGATGATGTCTTCGATCTGTTCGGGATCGACGATTTCATCCGGTAGATGATCGTTAACCTCACGGTAAGTTAGAAAGCCTTGTTCTTTACCCATGGCAATCAATAACTTTAACTGTGATTCTTGCTGTTCCTGGCTCATGCTGTGTTTGATCCTGTCGAACTCAAATCGTTTAATTATAACTAATTTAGCATCTTTTTACTAGGTATATTTTTTACCCGAACTCACTTCTAAGTCTTTGTTCCTGAAGATAAATCCTGCCACTCGCGGGCCTCTTCGGCGGTGAGTTCACCGGCCCGCATCTTATCGATCAGAAGCTCTTTGCGCAGCTCGATACCATGCGCGTGTAAACGCTCCAGTGCGATCTGGAACTCGGTCTCGATCCCTTCCGCGGGCACGGGGTGCTGCCATTGCGCCAGCTTCAGCAGATGCTTCCCCTCCTCCGTACCGCGCCAGTGCTCCAATAATGCCCCCGTACCGAGTTCGGGCTGTCTCTGTAGCAGGCTCAATAAATCGATCAGCAGGCCCAGTCCGGGGATGCGAACCCCCGCAAAGCGCTGGGGATCACCCGCCCCGGCTGCCAGCCCCGGTTGTTGCAGCAGCAAGGCAATGGCCAGGCGTACTTGCGACATTTGCACGGGGGCTTGGCGTACCCTCTCTGGTTTGCGCGTCTTCCCCGGCTTTAATATCGCGCCCGTCATACCCAACATAGGGGCAAGCCGGGCCGCGTCCATGCGCACCATTTCAGCCAACCGCGCCACCATCATATGGCGGAATACACCTGCTGGTAGATTGGACAACAGGGGGCGAGCGAGTTCCACCAACCGGGCCCGCCCATCCATAGTGCTTATATCGACCTTTTTCAGCAAACCTTCATAGAAAAACGCAGAAAAAGGCGTGGCCTGGGCCAGCCGGTTTTCAAACTGGGAGCCGCCTTCCTTACGCACCAAACTATCCGGATCCTCGCCGTCTGGCAGGAATAAAAAGCCGGCCTGCCGGCCTTCGGTCATTACCGGCAGACCATTCTCCAAGGCACGCCACGCGGCCTCCCGTCCAGCTCGGTCTCCATCAAAACAAAATATCACTTGTGGTACGACACGGAACAACCGCTCCAGATGCTCGCGCGTGGTCGCCGTGCCCAGCGTAGCGACGGCATAGTGAATGCCGTGCTGTGCCAGCGCCACGACATCCATATAACCCTCCACCACCAGCAGACGCTCCAGGTTACGCGAGGCCTTGCGCGCCTGATAAAGGCCGTATAACTCGCGGCCCTTGTGAAATAGCGGAGTCTCGGGGGAGTTGAGGTATTTCGGCGTCTCGTCACCCAGTACCCGCCCACCGAAGCCAATGACGCGCCCGCGCTGGTCGTGGATGGGAAACATGATGCGGTCGCGGAAACGGTCGTAATAACCGCCGCCGTCCTTCTCAATCAGCATTCCGGCCTTGGCGAGTTGGGCCTGAAGCGCGGAATTATTGGCCGCTATGCTGCGTTGCAAATTATCCCAGCCCGGCGGGGCAAAGCCGATGCCGTACTGCACAGCAATCTCGCCGCTCAGGCCGCGCGTCTTGAGATAATTAACGGCGCGCTGCGCATCGGGATGCTCGCGCAGCTGGCGCGCGTAAAAATGGGCTGCTTGGTGCAGGAGTTCATATAAATCCTTGCCCGCCTGCGCGGGGGCGGAACCTACGGCCTGCTGCGGCACCTGCAGGCCAACCTGGCCGGCCAATTCATGCACGGCCTCGACAAACTCAAGGTGTTCGTACTCCATCAAAAAACCCAGCGCCGTGCCGTGCGCGCCGCAGCCAAAGCAGTGATAAAACTGCTTTTCGGGACTCACCGTAAACGAAGGGGTTTTTTCGTCGTGGAAGGGGCAGCAGGCGCTGTAGTTACGCCCGCTTTTACGCAACGGCACGCGCGTATCGATGACCTCGACGATATCGACACGGGTCATCAACTCATCAATAAACTCGGGGGGAATGCGACCGGCCATGGCATCAGTATCAAGTTACAAGTTACAAGTTACAAGTTACAAGTGATCAAGAAAGATTCCCGGTCTTGAAACTTGGCACTTGATACTTTCAACTGCCTTTAGGTTAGCCGCCCAATTTGGCCTTGACCTTGGCGCTGACCTTGCCCATATCGGCGCGGCCTTGCATTTGCGGCTTGAGCACACCGATCACCTTGCCCATGTCTTTCCCGGAACTGGCGCCGCTACTGGAAATGGCCAACTCAATCAGGGCGTCGATCTCGGCCTCGCTGAGCGGCGCCGGCATGAATTCTTGCAACACACCGATCTCATAGCTTTCTTGGTCGGCCAAATCCTGGCGCAGGGCGGCCTCATATTGGGCGATGGAATCGCGGCGCTGCTTAATCATCTTGTCGAGCACGGCCAGCACTTGCGTATCATCCAGTACAATACGCTCATCTATCTCGCGTTGCTTGATGGCGGATAGGATAAGGCGGATAACGCCCAAGCGCGTCTTGTTGCCGGCGCGCAGGGATATCTTCATATCCTCGGTAATACGCTGCTTTAGGAGGGATTCACTCATAGCGCTCGCCTTAGGACGGATGTGGTGGTTAAGGGTGGCTACCGTTTTGATAATCCGCACAGGATTACGTCTTTCAGTGCGACCGCCTCGGCACTGGGTCTTGCCGGGCGGGTGATTCTCAACGAGGCGTTAGTACAGACGTACCCGGCGCGTGACTTCCCGTGACGACTTCTTCAACTGGCGCTTGACTGCGGCTGCGGCCTTGCGCTTGCGTACCGAGGTAGGCTTTTCATAAAACTCACGGCGACGCACTTCGGACAACACACCGGCCTTTTCACAGGAGCGCTTAAAACGGCGCAGGGCGACCTCAAAGGGCTCATTTTCTTTAAGACGTACTGATGGCATTAATAACGTACCTTAACAGTTAATAGGTCCACGGGGCGTGGGGAACTGCATATATTAATGCCAACCCGGGAAAAATGCAAAAAGGCTTGCCTAGCGGCGTCCTCAAGCCCGAAACTAGCCGGATGCGTATCCTCGGCATTGAAACCTCCTGCGACGAGACCGGCGTAGCCATCTATGACTCGGCGCAGGGCCTGCTGGCCCATGCCCTGTATAGCCAGGTCGCCCTGCACGCCGAGTACGGCGGCGTGGTGCCGGAACTGGCCTCGCGCGACCATGTGCGCAAGACCTTACCGCTGATCCGCGCGGTTATGCAGGAGGCGCGCAGCCAGGCGCAGGACATCGACGGCATTGCCTATACCGCCGGGCCGGGTCTGGCCGGGGCCTTGCTGGTCGGTGCGGCCATCGGGCGCAGCCTGGCCTGGGCCTGGGGTGTGCCCGGCATCGGCGTGCATCACATGGAGGCCCACCTGCTCGCGCCGATGCTGGAGGCCGCTACACCCGCCTTTCCCTTTGTCGCCCTGCTGGTCTCCGGCGGCCATACCATGTTGGTGCATGTGGAAGACGTGGGACGCTATAGCATCCTCGGCGAATCGGTGGACGATGCCGCCGGCGAGGCTTTCGACAAGACTGCTAAGTTATTAGGACTGGACTACCCCGGCGGCCCCGCCCTGGCGCGCCTGGCCGTGCAAGGTAACCCGCAACGCTTCCACTTCCCCCGTCCCATGACCGACCGGCCCGGCCTGGACTTCAGCTTCAGCGGACTCAAAACCTGCGCCATCACCACCCTAAAGGCCCATGAAAACGACCAACAAACCCGCGCTGATATCGCCTGCGCCTTCGAGGACGCAGTGGTCGATACTCTGGTCATCAAATGCCAGCGTGCCTTGGCCCAAACAGGAATTAAGCGGTTAATTGTATCAGGCGGCGTCAGTGCCAATCAGAAACTACGCGAACAACTGAACACCGTTATAGCCACACAATGCGGTCAAGTGTTTTACCCGCGCCTGGAATTTTGCACCGATAACGGCGCAATGATCGCCTATACGGGTTATCAACGGCTTGCATCGGGGATACACCCTAATGGGCTTGCCTTCGATGTGCGCGCACGCTGGCCACTGAATACAGTTTAAAGAGAGCGCATAGAGG
>DATECT010000215.1:0-4287 GCA_035286765.1 Gammaproteobacteria bacterium | reverse complement strand
TGGGGGTCTTTTGCAGCACCGGCAGGCCGAGCTTGTCGTAGAGGATCTGTTGGATTTGCAGCGGCGAGCCCAGGTTGAACGCCTGCCCGGCGGCCTCATGCGCCAGTTGTTCGATCTCTTGCATGCGTGCGGCCAGCTCGCCGCTCTGCCGGTGCAGCATTGCGGCGTCCACGCGCACCCCGTTGCGCTCGATGCGCTCCAACACACTTGCCAGCGGCATTTCCATGGCCTGGAACAAGGTTTTCAGGCTGGCCACGGCGTTTATCTGAGGCCACAGGGCCTGGTGCAGTTGCCGGATCAGCGCGGCCTGTTCAGCGGCGCAGGGGCTAGCCTGCTCGATGGCGATTTGATTGCAGCACAATTGCCGCACCCCCTTTCCGGCAATCTCCTCGAACGAGTAGGCCCGGCCATCCAGGTATTTGGTTGCGAGCGAATCAAGGTCGTGGCGGGTGGCAGTGCTATCCAGCACATAGGACTCCAGCATGGTGTCGAAGGCGGCGCCCGCGAGCCGGATGCCGTGGTTGGCGAGCACATGCATGGCGAATTTGAGGTCATGGCCGAGCTTGGGCAAGTGGGGATTTTCCAACAGCCCGCGCAGGCGCTCTAGTACTACGGCACGGTCTAACTGCCCGGGCGCGCCTTCGTAGTCATGGGCCAGCGGGATATACGCGGCGCTCGCGCCCAGCAATTCGGCATCGGCTGTTGATGCGGCTGTGATGGCAATGCCGACGATCTCCGCCGTCATGTAATCCAAATTGGTGGTGCTGAGGTCAAAACAGATGAGTTCGCTCTGCTCCAGGCTGCTCAGCCAGGCCTCTAACTGTAGAGGGATGAGGATGGTTTGGTAAGCCGCCGCATTGCGTTCCTTGGGCGCGGGCAGCGCGGCGCGCTCTGAGACTGGCGCGGCGGCGGGTTTGGCGGTCTTGGCGTTCAACTGGGCCAGCCAACTCTTGAATTCCAGCTGCTTGAACAGCTCGCGCAGCGCGGCCTCATTGGGTGGCTGGCGCTGGAGTTGCAGCGGTGATACGGCCAGCGGCACGTCGCATTTAATGGTCAGCAGGGCGCGCGATACCGGGAGTTGGGGCAGTGCAGCACGCAGGTTTTCGCCGACCTTGCCGGTAATTTCCCCGGCGCGGGCGATGATATTATCCAGCGAATCATATTGCTTCAGCCACTTTACCGCCGTGGTGGGGCCAACCTTGGGCACACCCGGCACGTTATCGACGCTGTCGCCAACCAGGGCCAGATAATCGATAATACGCTCAGCGGGAATGCCGAATTTTTCGATCACCCCGTTGGGGTCGAGTACGCTATTGGTCATGGAATTGACCAGCGTAATCTGCTCAGTGACCAGTTGCGCGAGATCCTTATCGCCGGTGCAGATCAGCGTCGGCATACCGAGCGCGGCGGCCTGGCAGGCCAGGGTGCCGATCACATCGTCGGCCTCTACGCCCTCCACGGCTAATAATGGCAAACCCATTGCATGTATAATGGCATACAAGGCGGGGATCTGCACACTGAGGTCGTCCGGCATACGCGGCCGGTGCGCCTTGTACTGGGCATAGAGGTCGTCACGAAAGGTCTTGCCCTTGGCATCAAACACCATGACGACATACTGCGGATCGTAGTCCGTCAGCAGCTTGCGCACCATGTTCACCACTCCATAGATGGCCCCGGTAGGCTGGCCCTGGGAATTGGTGAGCGGCGGCATGGCGTGGTAGGCCCGGTAAAGATAAGACGAGGCATCTACCAACACCACGGGCTTACCCGGCGCAGCGCCGGGCGCGGGGTCGACAGATTTACTGGATTGCATGTCAGCCATGGATTTTGACGCCGCTAATGATGTGCCGGCCCATTGCTCTCAGCAATGGACTACCGGAGTTACCCTACGAAAAGGATAAGTATGAACGAACCACGTATATTTGCCCATCGTACCATCAACGACAAACTGCTTACCCGCGAGTCGTGGAAGATTTTCCAGATCATGGCCGAATTTACCGAGGGCTTTGAGCAGCTTTCGCAGATCAAACCCTCGGTGACCATGTTCGGCTCGGCGCGCACCTCCTCCAATCACCACTATTACCAATTGGCGGAAGATATTTCCCGGCGTTTATCGGACGCCGGCTTTACCGTGGTCAGCGGCGGCGGCCCGGGCATTATGGAGGCCATCAATAAAGGCGCCTACGAGGGGAAATCACCCAGTGTGGGCCTGAATATCATGCTACCGCACGAACAGAACACGAACCCCTACCAAGATATCTCGCTCGACTTCCGGCACTTCTTTTCACGTAAGGTAATGTTCGTTAAATACGCGTCGGCCTATGTCATAATGCCGGGGGGATTCGGCACCCTCGACGAACTCGCTGAGATCCTCACCCTGGTACAAACCCAGAAGGCGCGCCGTATACCGATTATTCTGGTCCATTCGCCGTTTTGGAAGGGCCTTATCGATTGGTTCAAGGACACCCTGGTGGCGCAGGGCATGATTAATGAGGCCGACCTGCACTTACTTCAGATACTGGACAATCCGCAAGACGTAGTAGATGCTATCTTTAATCATTATGAATTCTTTGGCGGCGACCCTTCCGCCGGTGAACAAGGGATCTTACTCTGAAACCCGCTATAATTTATAAGGATAACCTTATGTCTTACCCCGTGTCCTCCCAGCGCTTAACCACCCACGCCCGTGCCTTGGCGTTTAGCATGGCATTGCTGTTAAATCCGTTAACCGCTGCTGCGCAGGAAAATGCCGCTGCGGACGGCGTTAACGCCCCGCAACCGGGAGTAGAAACCCCCACTGCTGACGCGGCCAGCCCAGACGCAGGAGCCCCCGAGGCCGCTCCGGCTGACGGCTTGGCGCCCGTCCCTGAGCCGCCGGAGATCCCCCAGGCCGTGCAGAGCGGTGAGGCCCTGGAGCCGGATGTAACCATTATCCAGCGCGAGCAAGAGACCGTGCAGGAATACCGCCTGAACGGCCAGTTGTATATGATCAAGATCATCCCCAGTAGCGGCCCACCGTATTACCTCATCGATAACGATGGCAACGGCAGCCTGGAGACGCGCGGCAACGACATCGTCTCGGAAAGCAACATACCGCAATGGGTACTGTTTAGCTGGAAGTAGCTCAATCGCGCCGCTTACGCGAATGGTGATGGGTGATGAGTGATGGGTAATGGGTTTTAACTCATCACCGTTTCCTCATTACCCATCACGGTTTTTTCCCTCACCCGCTGAGATTTCCAATGTCTGTTTATACCCGCATTGATCACCCTGATCTGGAGGAGTTCCTGCGCAGCTATTCACTCGGCACGTTGGAACATTTTTCCGGTATCAGCGCGGGCATAGAAAACACCAATTATTTCGTCACCACCACGCACGGCAGCTTTGTGCTTACCCTGTTCGAGACCATGGGGCCGGCGGAACTGCCCTACTTCCTCGATCTCATGGCCCATCTGGCCGAACATGGGGTGCCGAGCGCGCACCCGGTTGCCGATATACAAGGCCACTATTTGCGCAGTTTGAAGGATAAACCGGCGGCCTTGGTGCAGCGCCTGTCCGGCGCCGACGTAAAGCATCCCACGGCGGCCCAGTGCGGCGCCTTAGGCAAGGCACTAGGCCACCTGCACAGGGCGGGGCAGTCCTTCACCGGCCAACGCGCCAATGATCGCGGGCCGGCGTGGCGCAATGCCACCGCCGCCAAGGTGCTGCCGCAACTTACCAGTGAGGATGCCGCGCTATTGCAAGCTGAACTGCATTTCCATGCGCAAACCCCGCCCGCTGAATTACCGCGCGGCGTGATCCATGCCGATCTGTTCCGCGATAATGCGCTGTTCGTCGGCGATATGCTGACCGGTATCATTGATTTCTATTATGCATGCAATGATGCGCTGCTCTACGATGTGGCCGTTACCGCCAATGATTGGTGCAGCCGTGCCGATGGCTCGCTGGACAGCGCCTGTCTCGAAATATTACTCGCCGCCTACCAACAGCAACGCCCGCTTACCCGTCCGGAACACATAGCCTGGCCGGCCATGCTGCGTGCCGCTGCGTTGCGCTTCTGGTTGTCGCGGCTGCACGATATGCACTTCCCGCGCAAGGGCGAGATCACGCATATCAAAGACCCTGATGTGTTCAAACGCATCCTGTTGCAGCGTCAACAGGAAAGTCATTGCGCACTGTTGGGCATGCTATGAAGACCGGCGTTATCGGCTTAGGCGCCATGGGTGCGGGGATGGCCCACAATCTATATCGAGCCGGTTATTTGCAAGCGGTGTGGAACCGCACTGA
>DATECT010000214.1:0-3977 GCA_035286765.1 Gammaproteobacteria bacterium | reverse complement strand
CACCCACAGAGCCTGCCAGCTATGCACCAGGCCGAGCAGGGCGGCGATGATCAGGATGGGCGCGACACTGATCAGGCTCTTGGTGCCGGCCCAAGTCATTTCGCCGAGGAGCACGTCGTCGACATTGAGCGGTGCGGCCAGCATGCCGGCCCAGGTTTGTTGCAAGGTCATGCGCGTGTAGGCCGAGTAGAGGCCCTCGAAGGTGGCGGTATTCATGGCGCTGCCGCACACGATGCCGGAGGCTAGGAAGGTGATGTAGGGCAGGCCCTGGATGGTGCCGACAAACGCGCCCAGGCCGTAGCCCAGGGCGAGCAGGTAGAGCAGCGGCTCGCCGAAGTTGCCGAGCAGCGCGGGGATGGAGAGCTTGCGCCACACCAGCATGTTGCGGCGCCACACGGGCAGCCAGCGGAGGCTTATAACGGGTAGGGACATGTTCATGTATTTTGATAGACCAAAGTGCTAATAAAAGAAGTAACAAGTGACAAGTAGCAAGTTACAAGGTGAGGCGGCGCTGTCCCGCCGCCGAACGCCCCGCCGGGAGCGGGGCAGTAGTTCACGCTGAGCAGGGATAGCGCAGCGTGAACTATGTGGAGAGTATAGGATAGCGCAGAGGGTGTTTCGCGCTGCGCTATCCTGCTCCGCCCGAAACACAGTGTTTACATCCCTGTAAACCCGTTCGGCGCTATCGCGCCTCACCTTGGAACTTGTCACTTGTAACTTGGCACTGGGGTTAATCCCTTAACTCCCGCCCGGTGAGTTTGAGGAAGACGTCTTCCAGGTTGCCGGGGCGGTGCACGAAGCGTAGTTCGGGACGGCCACGCAGGTTTTCCAGTAAGGCGCTCTCGTCGCGGGCGTAGCAGAATACCGTTTCGCCGACGCGCTCGGTGCGCAGCGCCAGGCGTTGCGCGAAGGCCTCGTGCCAGCTATCAAAGCCGGGACCGTAGACTTCCAGCACATGCGGCTCGATGTGTTGTTTGGTGAGCTCACTGGGGCTGCCGAGTGCTAGAATGTGGCCGTGATCCATGATGGCCACCCGGTCGCAGACCCGCTCGGCCTCTTCCATGTAATGGGTGGTGAGGATGAGCGTCTTGCCCTGGGCGAGCAGGGCGCGCAGGCGCTGCCAGATGAGTTGGCGGGCCTGCGGGTCGAGGCCGGTGCTGGGTTCGTCGAGGATGAGCAGGTCGGGTTGGTTGATGAGCGCGCGCGCCAGGGTCAGGCGGCGCTTCATGCCGCCGGATAGCGTGCCGATGCGGGCCTGCGCCTTGGTTTCCAGGGTGGCAAAGCTGAGCAGTTCGCTGATGCGTGCATCCAATTCCGGCCCGGCCAAACCAAAATAGCTGGCGTACACGCGCAGGTTTTCGGTGACCGTGAAGTCGGGGTCGAGGTTGTCTTGCTGCGGCACCACGCCCACGCGCGCGCGCATCTGGCGTGCCTGTTGCGGGATGGGGTGGCCGAGCACCTGGAGCTGCCCGGCATTAGGCGGGACGTTGCCCAGCAGCATGCGCAGGGTGGTGGTTTTGCCGGCGCCGTTCGGCCCGAGCAGGCCGAAGCACTCGCCGGCCTGCACGTCGAGGTCGATGCCGTCGACCACGGCCTGCTCGCCATAATATTTAACCAGGCCGCGCGCCTCGATGACGCGGGGTTTGGCTACGGTTTTCGCGGAGGCTGTCTGGGCAGCGATGGCCATGGCTATATCTTTAAACGCTCCACGATGCGGCCATGGAGCAGGTGTTCGTCGATGATCTCGTCGATGTCGTCTTGGTCCACGTAGGTATACCAAGTGCCCTCGGGGTAAATCACCAGCACCGGCCCTTCCTCGCAGCGGTCCAGGCAGCCGGCGTTATTGATGCGCACGCGGCCCTCGCCGGCGATTCCCAGGGCCTTGGTGCGCTCTTTAGCATAGTCGCGCAGGGCTTGCGCGCCGCAATTGTTGCAGCAGGTCTCGCCGGGTGCGCGCTGGTTGGTGCAGAAGAAGACGTGGTGGCGATAATAAGGTTCGGTCATGCTCGGTCCGCGTTAAGTGGTGCGGTGATTATAAGGCAAGGCAGGCGTGGAAAAATAAAGTCGGCGAGAAATTTAACAAATGACTCGGGATTGCGGGCGGTGGAGGGGTACGCCGAAAAAAGAAACTGTGGGGCGTAGGTCACCCCACAGTTTAAATCTACCTGATTTATACGCTAGAGGAAGGCAAACTTCAGGCGGTACTCAGGCTTGAAGTCTTCTTTACCACCACGGGTATGCCCATCAATGCAATACCCAACACGATGTGTAGCCAATTGTCGGCGTTGTTGATCTGCACCAGGCCAAGGAGGCTGCCCTTGCCCGTGGCATCGATCATGGTAAAGCCGATAACGCCTACCAATAAGTATACGCCGCCGAACACCTGGAGGGCGAGAGTGGCGGTAGTTTCATTTTTGAAGCCGGCGAGCAACAATACGATGCCGGCAATAAGGTGTACCAGATTATGGCCTGCATCGGCTTCAAATATACCGTCTGGGCCCACTAAGGGGTTAGGAATAAAGCCCAATATTCCCACCGCGATGAATACTGCCCCCACTAGGATCGTTAAGTTTTTCAGCATGTTGCTTATCTCCTCAGTATGGTTGAGGGGATTAATTTAAGCCCGTCAACCAACTATGTCAACATTTATATGTTAAAAGATATTAATATCATAAAATAATAATTTTGGCCTGGTAGTACTTAAGGTTCTGTTTTCAAAATAGCGGATCATGCGTTCAGACGAGGCGCCAAGCGTTCGAGGAGCGGAGTTTACAGATAGTAAATGAGCACCGGAGCACGCTTGGCAACGACGTATCAACGCATCAGACGCATTTTGAAAACAGAACCTAGGGCGATTAAGCTACGAGCAGGCCCATGCAGGGCAAGTGCAGTCTTCAACCTTCACGAACACCTTAAAGCACAGTAAACTTGATGCCACCTTATCCGAGCTGATTATGCGCAAACTCTCCCCATTGGATCGCTTTATCGGGCTGCTTGATCAGGGCATCAACACGGTCTTTGCCGAGCCCATCGCCAAGCACCCCTATCCGGCTGACGCAGCCCCCCACGTTGAGCTGGGTGCCGGGGAGCGCGCACTTGCCGCGCGGCTGATGCGCGTTAATCACGCGGGCGAGGTGGCGGCGCAGGCGCTGTTCCGCGGCCATGCCCTGACGGCGCACACGCCGGTGGTGCGCGCGCAAATGGAGCGCGCGGCGGACGAGGAGACTGATCACTTGGCTTGGTGCGCGCGGCGCATTGAGGAGTTGGGCAGCCATACCAGCGTGCTTAATCCGCTGTGGTATATGGGCTCGTTTGCTATCGGGGCGCTGGTGGGCAAGGCGGGCGATAAGTGGAGCCTGGGCTTTGTCGCCGAGACCGAGCAGCAGGTGGTGGCGCACCTGGAGAAGCATCTACAGACGTTATCGAGCGAGGATAAACCCAGCCGCGCCATTCTCGAACAGATGCGTCAAGACGAGGCGCAGCATGCCACGGTGGCGATCAAGGCCGGCGCGGCAGCCTTGCCGACGCCGGTCAAGAAGGTGATGAGCGCCGTTGCCAGGGTGATGACGGGTACGGCGTATTGGGTTTGAAGTTACAAGTTGCAAGTGACAAGTACAAGAAAAAGACGTTTAGATTTGGTTTTTATCTTGCCACTTGTAACTTGTCACTTGTAACTTGATTTTTATGCACACCACCTTAGTCCACGTTCAGGTTAAAGAAGGGCACATCAAGGATTTCATCCGCGCGACGCGCGCGAATCATCTGGCCTCAATCCGAGAACCCGGCAATCTGCGTTTTGATGTATTGCAATCGCCCGATGACCCCGCGCGGTTTATTTTGTACGAGGCCTACACCAGTGCCGAGCATGCCGCCGCGCATAAACAAACTGCGCACTACCTGGCATGGCGCGATGCCGTGGCGGAGTGGATGGCGATGCCGCGCCAAGGTATCGTGTATACGGGATTATTTCCGCAAGG
>DATECT010000213.1:0-8626 GCA_035286765.1 Gammaproteobacteria bacterium | reverse complement strand
CCGGAGCTGATATCGGCTATAGTAATAAGGTGCAATTTGTCAGAGGTATTACCCGATACTGGTAACAGTCTTACTTTATAATGGTGATTATCCAACGCTATTTCAACACCTCTTTCGAGCATGCTTAAATTTTGATATTTGCGCGAGGTGTTATTAAGTAACTCCATGTTATGGGCGCTATTGGTGAGGGCAATGACGCGCATTCCCCAAGTAGTGATCACCTTATCGGTATCTGCTGTATTCTCCTGCATGTTCTGTTTGGTAAGTACCCCGACATCTGCCCCGGACATGCTCTTGAAACTCGTCACAGTGTCCGCCAGTGACATCCCCAGCAGCATCACCCCTCTGCTATGGCCCTCAATAAGAATAGGTATTAATGTGTATTGGATACATCTGACATTGCAGTCGAAATCACTGATTGGATATTCCTGCTTGGCCACTCTTTGAATCATGGCCTCATTGATTTTAGAAGGCCCAAAGCCGGGTGTTTGCCAACCGGCCAATGGCTGGCCGGAGTTAGTGTAGAAGTTCGCGACATCCAGCCCTAACTGTATTTGCATCCGGGGCCAGTGCTGATCGAAGACGCTTATAATATTTTTAGAATTGCCGGATAGTAGAGCGTCACGCATATCGCTCATTGAGGGAATAATTTCACCTAGCTGCTCCAGGTGCCGTCTGGATTGTAAGATTAGGCCATTGATTGCTTGAGTGTAATGGTGGTGTTCAGCCTCCTGCGCGTATCTGGCTTGTTTCTTCAGATCGATATAACTGATAGCTGAAAATAGAATAGTAATTATGACAAGCACTAAGCTTGAGGGTAGTAGCGCCTTCCACTTTAGGCTCAGAAACTTCTTTGAATTCGGTGTCTTATTATTCATGCCGTGAAATAGAAGGTTATGTGTCTGCAAGATTAAATCTTAGCATGGGTGTGTAACAAGTATGTGATATCTCCTTGGACGGATTCGATTAACGAAAAACATGCACCTTCTATTTAATTTGAAGTACCTGCACATCGTCGGTGATCAGGGAGCGCCTTAAATATCCTATGGCGCCCGGCGTAATGGCAATTTTAGCCAGCATATCCTGTTCTGAACTCACCTGAAAGGGCGCATCACCAGTCCCGGAAAGGACCAACCGGTCCCAAACAATGCGTAGCTGATGGGGGTAGATGTTTAATATTTCTTTGCAGAAGACGATATGTAAGGGATGCTCATCGTTGAGCACAAATACCTTGATAGCCGTTCCATCCGGCCAATGGCGCACCCGCATGGCAAAAATAGCCTGGAGCATGCCTCTACTGGTAGTCTGCTCGCGGACACTAGGATGAGCAACCACTTCAAGTCGCTCAGTGTCTTGCGCAATCGCGATGCTACAGAAAGTGCTGAGAATGACACATAGGATGAGATCGCGGAGTGAATAGAATATGCCCAATGTCGCTACCATCAGTTCCAATGGTTCTCCTGTCTCTGATTATGCTTTTGCCAGCCAAAGATTCATAAACTAGCGGGAAGCTGGCTAACTTATTGATCAGTCTTGTTTATTCGAATTATATGGCTCATGGCGAGTGTTAAAGCAATAACCCTAAAGCAATACCTGTCCATTTGGACAGGGTAGGCATACTCGCATCGACATGCTCGTAGGGATAATGTTCGTCTCCCATGTTTATCATTGAGAGAGGCGAATATGACTTACAACAGAATCTATTTTTATGAGGGAGAGTATTGTGTTCGGTCTATTGTAAGTGAGGAGGACCAATTGAAGGTCTACCGTCTACGGCATGATGTTTTTTGCCGGACGCTGGGCTGGGTGCCTCCTAGTAAAGATAGGATGGAAAAAGATGACTATGACTTATTCTCGCCATCATTAGGAGTATTTTCGGAGCAGGACGATCTGTTGGGCTCTTTTCGCTTTACTCCACCGGACCACCCCTTTATGTTAGATAAAGAATTTAAAGCGCTGTTAGAAGATGGTTACCAGATACATAAAAAATCAAATACTGCTGAGGTGACTAGATTTACATCATCAGCGGCATTGCTTTACGGAGTTTCCTCTGGTCATATTTCAAAGTTGTTATACAAGGGAATGTATCAATGGTCTCTTGCAAATAATATCCGCTATATTTATCACGTGGTTGAGAAAAGATTTCTGAGGGCACTTCTTATTGCTGGGTTACCATGCCAGCCTATAGGTGCGGCCAGATCATTCCCTCCCGCTGGGGCAGAGTCATTGGCTGCACTTCTGGATTGGGAAAAATTTAGATTTCAGAATCAAGTAAAGCGACCGGCATTTCTAGAATGGATGAGCGTGATCCAATCAAGCCATGCTCTAATGCCTGCGCGATGGCTTGCCCACGAGTCGAAGAATGCAGCTTCGCCAGGATATTCTGCACATGGAATTTAACCGTTCTTTCACTAATGGCCAAGATGCGCGAAGTTTCCCAGTTCGTCTTGCCTTCCATCATCCAACGTAGAACCTCGCGTTCTCTCGAGGTAAGGGTAGGTGGATCCGGGACAGTGAAGGCCGTACGTATTAATGCCAGATGTAAGTGCGGCACGAGATAGGCCAGCAGCTTTCCATGTCGAGGGTGTTCCCCCATATCTTGGCCGGCAAAGGAGAATAAGCTACCGGTGGAGTTTATCCTACAGGGTTGTCCCAAGGTGATCCCTTGGGACAACCCATAGGATTTGGCGTGTTCTATGAATTCCTGTTCCCGTTTGGAGCTGGTATTTCGGAAGGTTTCAGACCAGAGTTGAGGCTGAAACTTTGTGCAATGGGCTTGAATAATAGGATCTATAGCGGTATACCCATTTTCAAGATAGAGAGCTAGCCAATCAGTTGGATAACTTGCGTTGGCTAGCTTGGCTACACCCTGTAATTGTCCATTAGGGCCAGTTTGGCCTAGAACAGCAATAGCATGATCACATGGGATTAGCTTTTGTACTCTTAATAATAGCTTAAGTAACTCCTGATCCGTATTAACGGTCAAAGCATCGTGCATTAACTGTAATAAATCAGTTAGCTCCTGTTTGCTGAGATCAAGGTGATCCAAATTCATCAAGTATCTTATTCCCTGCTTAACTTAAGTGCTGATTGATGCTATGGCCAATGGGTTACGGATTAGCCCACCTTCCTATTTACCAACCCAAGCTGACGTGCCTGTAGCGTCTTAATCTCGTCGCGCATCTGTGCGGCTTCTTCAAACTCCAGATTTTTGGCGTGTTTATACATCTGCTGCTCAAGTTTTTTGATCTTCTGCATGAGTTTTTCGGGCGAGAGGGCGATGTATTCGATCAACTCCTCGGCGACCTTGGCATATTCCCTCGGTGTGCCGGGGCTGCCGCTGTGCGCGCCTTCCATAATATCGTTGATGGCCTTCTGGATGCCGCGCGGGGTAATGCCGTGCTGTTCGTTATAGACAATCTGTTTGTTGCGGCGGCGTTCGGTCTCGTCGATGGCGCGCTGCATGGAGTTGGTGATTTTATCGGCGTATAAGATGGCCTTGCCGTTGATGTGACGGGCGGCGCGTCCGATGGTTTGGATGAGCGAACGTTCGGAACGCAGGAAGCCTTCTTTGTCGGCGTCGAGGATGGCGACCAGCGACACCTCCGGCATGTCGAGCCCTTCGCGCAGTAAATTGATGCCGACCAGCACGTCAAATTCGCCTAGGCGCAGGTCACGGATAATTTCCACGCGCTCGACGGTTTCGATGTCGGAGTGCAGGTAGCGTACCTTCACGCCATGCTCATTGAGATAATCGGTAAGGTCTTCGGCCATGCGTTTGGTGAGCGTGGTGACCAGCACCCGCTCGTTAACGCCCACACGCTTATGGATTTCCGACAGCAGATCATCTACCTGGGTCATGGCGGGGCGGATTTCAATGGCGGGGTCGACCAGCCCGGTAGGGCGTACCACCTGTTCGACAATGGCCCCGGAATGCTCGTATTCATACGGCCCCGGTGTGGCCGAGACATAAATGGTTTGCGGCGCCTGGCCTTCAAATTCATCGAAGCGCAGCGGGCGATTATCCAGTGCCACCGGCAGGCGGAAGCCGTATTCGACCAAGGTTTCTTTGCGCGAACGGTCGCCGCGGTACATGCCGCCGATCTGCGGGATGGTGACGTGGCTCTCGTCCACGATCAGCAGTGCATTGGGTGGCAGATAATCGAATAAGGTCGGTGGCGGCTCGCCGGGTTTGCGCCCGGATAAGTAACGGGAGTAATTCTCGATGCCGGAGCAGTAACCCAACTCCAGGATCATCTCCATATCGAAGCGCGTGCGTTGTTCCAGGCGCTGGGCCTCGACTAATTTATTCACCGAGTAGAGCTGTTCGAGGCGCTCGCGCAGGTCCACTTTCATTTGCTCCACGGCATCGAGCAGGGTCTGACGCGGCGTGACGTAGTGGCTCTTGGGGTAAATGGTGAGCCGCGGCACGCGTCGCAGGATCTCGCCGGTGAGCGGGTCGAAATAGGCGAGTGATGCTAGCTCGTCATCGAATAGCTCAATGCGCACCGCCTCGCGGTCGGACTCGGCGGGATGCACGTCGATCACGTCGCCGCGCACCCGGTAGGTGGCGCGCTGCAATTCGATGTCGTTGCGGGTGTATTGCAGTTCGGCCAGGCGGCGCAGGATAAAGCGCTGGTCGACCTGGTCGCCGCGCTTCAGGTGCAGCACCATGCCCAGATAGGACTGCGGGTCGCCCAGGCCGTAGATGGCCGAGACGGTGGCGACGATGATGCTGTCCTCACGTTCCAGCAGGGCCTTGGTGGCCGATAGGCGCATCTGCTCGATGTGGTCGTTGATGGAGGCGTCTTTCTCGATATAGGTGTCCGAGGTGGGCATGTAGGCCTCGGGCTGGTAATAATCGTAGTAGGATACGAAGTACTCGACGGCGTTGTGCGGGAAGAATTCGCGCATCTCGCCGTACAACTGCGCGGCCAGGGTCTTGTTTGGGGCCATGATGATGGCCGGGCGCTGTACGGCCTGGATGACATTGGCAATGGTGAAGGTCTTGCCAGAGCCGGTCACGCCGAGCAGGGTCTGGCCGGCCTCGCCTTGGCGGATGCCCTCGGTAAGGCGCGCAATCGCCTCCGGCTGGTCACCGGCGGGCTGGAAGTCGGAATTTATTTCAAAACGTTGGGTCATAGGGTTCTGATCAAAGCGCGATTCAAGTATATTACAGCGGGGCCGTTAAAAGCGTCAGTGTAGCAGGGGCGCCACCATCGAAGTTGTATAAGGTCTCTGAAAAACAAGCGGTAATCCTGGCGGGGTGGCATTCCTTGTTTCTCAGAGGCCTTTTATGTGCCTGACTACACAGGCCTGGGATTAGGCCGGGTAAGCGGCAACTATAGCTACAATCGTAGGCCCATATTCATATTATTTGAAGGGGATTCAGGGTTTGGACGTACAATTATCAAGACGAGTTCAAAATATTAAGCCATCGCCCACGCTTACTGTTACCGCCCGTGCCGCGACGCTCAAGGCCGCCGGTAAGGATATTATCGGGCTGGGCGCCGGCGAGCCGGATTTTGATACCCCGGAGCATATCAAGCTGGCTGCCATACAGGCCATTCAGGCCGGATTTACCAAGTACACTGCTGTAGACGGCACGGCAGAACTGAAACGCGCCATCATTAATAAATTTGCCCGCGATAATGGTCTGAGCTACACCCCCAATCAAATTTTGGTTTCGGTGGGCGGCAAGCAAAGTTTTTACAACCTCGCGCAGGCCCTGATCAATCCGGGCGACGAGGTCATCATCCCCGCGCCGTATTGGGTGTCTTACCCGGACATCGTACTGTTGGCCGAGGGTGTGCCGGTGATCATAAGGGCGGGGCTGGAGCAGGCCTTCAAGATTACCCCGGCCCAGCTCGAAGCGGCTATCACGCCGAAGACCCGTTTGCTGATACTGAATACCCCCTCCAACCCGACCGGCGTGATGTACAGCCAAGCCGAACTGGCCGCCTTGGGTGAGGTGTTGCGACGTCATCCCGAGGTGCTGGTCGCCAGTGATGACATCTATGAGCATATCCTGCTCGATAGCATGCCGTTTTGTAATATCCTCAATGCCTGCCCGGACTTATACGATCGCACCATTGTCATTAACGGTGTCTCCAAGAGCTATTCGATGACCGGCTGGCGTATCGGCTACGCCGGTGGGCCGCCCAAATTGATCGCGGCGATGAAAAATATCCAGTCGCAAAGCACCTCCAATCCCACCTCCATCTCGCAGGTGGCGGCGCAGATGGCCTTGGAGGGCGATCAGTCTTTTCTGAAGGGCTGGTGTCGGGAATTCAAACAACGACATGACGTTGTATTAGAAGGTTTGCACGGTATCAAGGGCGTGCAATGCCTACCATCGCAGGGCGCATTTTATTCCTTCCCGAGCATGCAGGGCGTAATAGAACGCTTAGGCATGAAAGACGATGTGGACTTAGCCGAGCACCTGCTCAGTCAGGTCGGCGTGGCTTTGGTGCCGGGCTCCGCGTTTGGCGCGCCGGGTTATATGCGCCTGTCGTTTGCCACCAGTATGGAAAATCTGCGCGAGGCATTGAAGCGGATGCAGGGGTTGCTGAATACCGACTAAGCGTGCTATTCGCCTATATCGGTCACTTAAGGGTACTCTAAAAATTCACATTTCCGTCATTCCCGCGAACGCGGGAATCCAGCGCTACTAATTATCATCTGTTTCCAAATGCCAGATTCCCGCATTCGCGGGAATGACGAATTATTAGAGGCGTCTTAACGTAAAGGCGCGGTGCCTTCCTCCAATATCTTCAAGTAGCGGTGGTATACAAACAATCTATTGCGTTGCCGCCCGGTAATTTCCCTGACGATGCCCAGTTCCTGCAAACGCCTTAGCGCCGCGCTTACGGTGGGTTTGGTTGAGGCCAGGGCGAGCGTGGCCTTGGGCATGGTCAAGATAGGCGTTTTTTGCAAGAGTTGATGCAGGCGCAAGGCGGAAACGGCTGCGCGTCCCAGCCGCTCAATGCGTTGCTGATCTTGCGCGGCTAATTCCAATAGACGCTGCGCCGTAGTCATGGCTTGCTGCGCGGTTTCGAGTACCCCCGTTAAGAAAAAAGACAGCCAGTTTTCCCAACCGCCCTCGGTGCGCACAGTCTGCAAAAGATGATAATAAGTCCGGCGATGCGTCTTGAAATAAAGACTGAGATACAGCATCGGCTCGCTTAGCGCGCCTTCTGCGCAGAACAGCAGTGTAATAAGCAGGCGTCCCACGCGGCCATTGCCGTCCAGAAAGGGGTGTATGGTCTCGAATTGCACATGCGCCAAGGCGGCCTTGATAAGCAGCGGCGTGGGCGCGGGATCGTCATGCAGGAATTTTTCCAGCGCCCCCAAGCATTCCATTAGCGTATGCGGCGGTGGCGGCACGAAGGCGGCGTTGCTGGGGCGCGTGCCGCCTATCCAATTTTGGCTGCGGCGAAACTCGCCGGGATCTTTATTACCGCCGCGCGCGCCGGAAAGCAGGATTTTGTGCAGTTCTCTCAGCAGGCGCAATGACAGCGGAAAGCCCGCGCGCAATCTGCTAATGCCATGGTTCATGGCGGCGATGTAGTTGGAAACCTCCTGTACGTCGTCCAGCGGTACGCCCGGCGCTTCGTCACTCTCGAATAGCAGCAAGTCGGCAAAAGACGATTGCGTACCCTCGATTTGTGACGACAGCAGGGCCTCTTTGCGCACATAAAAATAGAGGAACAAGGCAGTATCGGGAAACAGCCGCAGCATACCGTCCAGCCGGCCCAGCGCAAGCGTGGCCTTTTCTATCAGACTGTGGTGCTTGGCACTGAGGCGCAGCGGCGGATTGGGTGGCAGGGGCGGCGGAATATAAGCCGCATAGGTTTCCCCCGTCGTACTACAGGTGATGTAACTGCCCAGGCGCTGGTTTTTAGGCATGGGACTTAGTAAAACCGGCTTTACTTAGCGAATTCATTAGTAAAAGATAGCATAGTATCCTTTACTAAGGAAAGAGGGTATTGTGCTTTAGTAAAATAGGCTGACTTTGCTAACTAAGCCAATGCTTGTTGTGCCGCCTGTCGCGCCTTGCCTGTTTGGATGGGCGCCTTAGCGGCGCTGAGTACTTCTTCCAAAGCACTCAGGCAATAGACTACATTATCCGGATTGCTGGTATGACCCATGAGGCCGATGCGCCAGATCTTGCCCGCCAGCACGCCTAAACCGGCGCCGATCTCCAGGTTGTAATCATTCAGTAGACTCTGACGCACGGCGGCGTCGTCCACGCCCTCGGGGATATACACGGAATTTAACTGCGGCAGGCGATCACTTTCCTTGACGACAAAGCGCAGGCCCATGGCCTCGAGGCCCGCCTTCAACATTTGGTGATTGCGCGCGTGGCGCGCCCAAGCATTTTCCAAGCCTTCCTCTTGCAAGATCACCAGGGCCTCGTGCAGGCCGTAGAGCGCATTGATGGGTGCGGTATGGTGGTAGGCGCGCTTGCCGCTGCCCCAGTAACCCATCACCAGGTTGAGGTCCATAAACCAGCTTTGCACCTTGGTCTTGCGGGATTTGATGACGTCCACGGCGCGTTCACTAAAGCTGACCGGGGATAGTCCTGGTGTGCAAGATAAGCACTTCTGGGTGCCGGAATAAATGG
>DATECT010000212.1:0-4072 GCA_035286765.1 Gammaproteobacteria bacterium | reverse complement strand
TATGCGCCGCATCTACTTCGTAAATGTCGCGCACCTTGCCGCGCTGCAATAACGGCAAACTTTTTATATCCGAATTAAAGAGGGGCTGATAGTTCATGGGATATTCTACGATTGGCTAGGTATGGGACGTGGCCAATTAATTGGCCACGTTGGTAACTTTTTGGAGGCGTGTGAAAGTCACGCCCGCTACACTATTATAAGGGAACACCGATGTGTCAATAGGCGTCGTTCCCGCGCAAGCGGG
Organism: Gammaproteobacteria bacterium; assembly: GCA_035286765.1. Taxonomy (GTDB): domain Bacteria; phylum Pseudomonadota; class Gammaproteobacteria; order SURF-13; family SURF-13; genus DATECT01. The sequence goes on along the minus strand of DATECT010000212.1, from coordinate 3,828 downwards.
AACCCAGCAAGTTACTAAATTGTAAGCACTGGATTCCGGGTCTACGCTTCGCACAGCCTGCCCCCGCGAAGGCGGGGGCCCGGAATGACGAACTTATTAGAGGTTCCCTAAGCTTCCTTAACTCGGTAACGACAACGCCTTCACTTTTTCTTCCTGGGCTTGGCGCATCTCGCGCAGGGCTTGCGCAAGGCGGACATCGTGCAGGGCCAACATGGCGATCGCGAACAGGGCCGCGTTGGCGGCGCCTGCCTCGCCGATAGCAAAGGTGGCGACCGGCACGCCCTTGGGCATTTGTACAATGGAGAGCAGGGAATCGAGCCCTTGCAAATGCCGCGACGGCATCGGCACTCCCAGCACCGGGAGCGTAGTCTTGGCCGCGATCACGCCGGCCAGATGCGCCGCCCCGCCCGCACCCGCAATGATACAGGCAAGGCCGCGCTGTATGGCTGTTTCTGAATACTCATTAACTAGATCAGGCGTGCGGTGGGCCGACAGCACCTTTGCTTCGTAGGGTACGGCGAAATTTTTTAACTGGGCTGCCGCATGCTGCATGATGGGCCAATCGCTGTCGCTGCCCATCAATATGCCGACTAAAGGTTTTTCCATATTTATAGTGAAACCCTGGGGTTAGAAACGCGTGCAGGTTGAGTAAGCGCCTTAATCAACCACAGATAGGAACGGGGCATACCGGCCATTTTTGCCAGCAGCAAGATAGGCACCGCAGCGTAGGTGTGAGTACCACGGCTACGCATGACGCTGACTAAAATAAAGCTTAATACCAAGAACGCCACTTTGGCCGGGGCCGACATAATATCCTCCTGGTCTCCGATTGAACACCGTACCCTTCACTCAAGCTGCGATAAGCAACCCGAACAAAGCATAGCGGCATCACTACACGCAAACACGCTCATTATAAGTCGTCGCGCCCGCCACATAAAGAACTTCATGCTGTTATAGTGGTCATACCGGCAGCGGTAATGCCGCTGTAAAGGCGTTACCATGAGCCATTATGGCGTGTGTGATTTTACCGGGGCCACTATGCTTAACACCTTCAAACAGTTTTTTGAACGCCGTCTCCAACCCGGCACGCATAATCCGCAGGGTGCCGACCGGCATACCCTGCAATTGGCCACTGCCGTCCTGCTCATCGAAATGATGCGCAGTGATTATCATATCAAGGACGCGGAACGGCAGGCCGTGTTGCGGGCTGTTCAAGCCAAATTTGAGCTCAGTCCCGAGGAGGGCGCTGATTTAGTGCAACTGGCCGAACGGGAGGCCCGGCAGGCCACCGATTACCACCAATTTACCTCTCTCATCAATAAAGGCTTTACTGCGGAGCAGAAGGAAAGGGTGATCGAATACCTATGGCAGGTAGCCTATGCCGACGGCGACCTGGATAAATACGAGGAGCATATGGTACGTAAAATAGCCGAATTGCTGTATGTGCCGCACGCCGCCTATATCGCCGCCAAGCACCGCGCCCATGAGGCACAGCAAGTCGCGGGGGGCTGGCTCCGTTAGCGGCCGCACCTATGCGCATGCCTGCGCTGGCGCCATCGGGCTATCCCGCCCAACAGTCATGATGAGCGGCTTCGACAGGCCCAGAGCTCACCAGCCTACCCTCCCCCTGCAAGGGGAAGGGTAAACTAGCTACCCAGAGTGGTTAATCTTCCAGCAGCGAATGCGTGCTGACGTAGGCCCGCACCGTGCGGGTACCGCCGTCTGCATTTTTACCGCCCAGCAGCGCCGGCAATTCTCTGACCTGCTTAGGGCCGGTTGCCCAGGAACGCGCCGGGCCGCGTGGCGCCGGACGCTGTGCTGGTCTTGCACTCGGTCCGTTGCCAGTCCGCGGGCCCTGTCCAGGCCGGGTGGTCTGTGCGGAACGCGGTGCCTGGCCAGTCCTTGCACCAAACTCAGGCCTGGATGAACGGGCCTTTGCCGCCGGGCGCGCGGCGCCATCCCATGCCGGACGTGCCTGAAAATCCCTCTGCGGACGATCACTGCGGTGCGCTGGGCGCGCATCTCTTTGCGGAGGACGCGCATCACGTTGTGGACGGCTATCGCGCTGTGGACGCGCATCGCGTTGCGGGCGTGCGTCACCCTGCGATGCTTGCGGTCGATTGCCGGAACGGGCCTGCGGCCTGGACGACCCTGCCGCGGAACGGCCTTTGCCCTGGCTCGACTTAGAGCCATTACGCCCGTGCAGAATAGGTTCGGCCCGGATAGCTTTATTCGGCTCAAAACCTTCAATAGTCACCGTAGTAATATCACCCTTCACCAAGCGGCGGATATTGCCCAGCAATTTTTGTTCATCGACACACACCAGTGAGATGGCCTGACCGCTGGCGCCCGCGCGGCCGGTGCGGCCAATACGGTGGATATAATCTTCCGGCACATGCGGCAATTCAAAATTGACCACATGCGGCAACTGATCGATATCGATACCGCGTGCCGCGATATCGGTGGCAACCAACACGCGTGCGCGGCCTTTTTTGAAATCGGCCAGCGCGCGGTCGCGTTGCGACTGGTTTTTATTGCCGTGCAAGGCGCGTGTTTCAATGCCGTCGCTATAAAGCTGTTCGGTCAGACGGTCGGCGCTGTGCTTGGTGCGCATAAACACCAGCACCTGCTCTAAGCCCTGCGACCTGATCAGGTGCGACAGCAATTCACGCTTGCGCTCGCGATCCACCGGGTGGATCACCTGCGTGATGCGCGCGGCGGTGTTGTCGCAACGCGCCACTTCGATCAGCGCGGGCTTATTCAACAAGCGATCGGCAAGCTGCTTGATCTCGCTGGAGAAGGTGGCGGAGAACATCAGGCTTTGACGCTGCTTCGGCAGCAAGGCCATGATCTCGCGTATGGCATTGATGAAGCCCATATCGAGCATGCGATCGGCCTCATCCAGCACCAGGATTTCCACTTGCGACAAGTCCACGGTGCGTTGCGAGACGTGATCCAGCAAGCGTCCCGGCGTGGCGATCAGCACATCGACGCCGTTGCGCAATGCGACAATCTGCGGCTTCATCTTCATGCCGCCAAACACCGAAGTGGAGCGCAGCGGTAGGTACTTACCGTAGGTGCGCACGCTCTCGGCGACCTGCGCCGCCAGTTCACGCGTCGGCGTTAATACCAAGGCGCGCACCGGGCGGCGGTTGGAAGGCTTGCCGCTCGCCGCGTTTTCACTTAGACGCTGCAATAAAGGCAAGGTAAAGCCGGCGGTCTTGCCGGTGCCGGTCTGGGCACCCGCCATGAGATCGCGGCCTGCTAAAATAGTAGGAATAGCCTGCGCCTGCACGGGGGTAGGCGTGGTGTAACCCTGATCGGAAACAGCACGAAGCAATTCGGCCGAGAGGCCGAGTTCTGAAAATGACATTATAGAGGAGTTCCTTAATAAGGCCTTCCAAAGAAACTAACTTTGGGCCGGTCTAAGGCGCATGAAAAATGAGTAAATTCGGGGGCTAAACCTGAGACGGAATACGCCGCGAATGGGTTTGAGGCAGATCCGAAGGGTACATCCTTTGGGGCGCAGACCGGGCAGCGCCGCGACAAACACAGACGTAAGTATACCTGAAGCTGCGCCGTTTCCCTAGCATTATTGAATATTTACAAAATGGATGGCGAAAACTCGCCGCCTCAGCAAGGTAGCGTGCGCCGTGCGCACGAAACGGCAAATCCCCCGGCCTTCGGCCTTTCTGCGCTGCGCTTCCTGCTACGCTTGAAAGTCCGGCCATGCCATCCGTAGCTTGGCGTTCGGCCCTTCGTGCCTCACCCCCTTTTACAAAGGGGGTCGAGCGTAGCGAGGGGGGATTTAGTTTTCATCGTGCGCAT
>DATECT010000211.1:0-7856 GCA_035286765.1 Gammaproteobacteria bacterium | reverse complement strand
TGAGCAAGGATTGGCTTATACGCCTATCGATGATCTGTTGTACCCAACTGCGTCCTTGTCATGACCACACCAAGGGCGGCTCATTCAATAGCGCAGCCTGCTCATGCAGCGCCAATATCTGTTCTTCCCAGTAGCGATTGGTGTTAAACCAGGGGAAATTCATTGGGAAGGTCGGGTCTTGCCAACGCCGGGCCAACCATGCCGAGTAATGGATGATGCGCAAGGTGCGCAGCGGTTCGATCAAGTGTAACTCGCGCGGATCGAACTCATAAAAATCGCTATAGCCGTCTAAAATATCGGCAAGCTGTATAGTCATTTCACGGCGCTCGCCGGATAGCAACATCCAGATATCCTGCACCGCCGGGCCCATGCGGCAATCATCGAAATCGACAAAGTGCGGACCGCTGTCAGTCCATAGGATGTTGCCGGGATGGCAGTCGCCGTGCAAGCGAATGGTATTAATATTTTTTTGTACCTCGGAAAATTTTTCATTGACCTGTGCCAGCACATCTTCCACCAGAGTACGGTAGGCGATTTCCAGCTCGGCTGGGATAAAGCCGTGCTCCATGACAAAGCGCGCCGCATCAAAGCCGAATTCTTGAATAGTCAAAGTCGGTCGCGCTGCAAAGGATTGCGTTGCCCCGATGGCATGAATGCGACCTATGAAGCGTCCGATCCAGGCCCGTTGCTCCGCGCTCTCCAGTTCGGGCCTGCGCCCGCCTTGGCATGGGAAAACGGCGAAACGGAAGCCCTGGTATTCCGCCAGTGTGTTGCCATTCATGTCAGGCAAAGGTGCAATCACCGGGATTTCATGCTCGGCCAGTTGCATGGAAAAGGCATGTTCTTCGAGTATGGCGGCATTTGACCAGCGTCCCGGCCGGTAAAATTTAGCGACCAGCGGGGCGCCATCTTCGATGCCTAATTGATAAACCCGGTTCTCATAGCTGTTCAACGATAAAATCGACCCGTTACAACGCACCGCGAAACATCCCTCCACCGCATCCAAAATAAGCTCAGGATTAAGTGCGTAATAGGGCGTGGCGGCATCTATGCTAACTGGTTCGGCATCGACATCGGTATTGTCGTTTTGTTGGGGCATGGCAACTCATGTTAAAATAACAAGATTATTTGATTCACTTTCTAAGGTAACACATTAATGGATAACCCCCTGCTTGATTTGCGTGGTCTGCCTCCCTTTAAGTCTATTTTACCGGAACACATTGAACCGGCGGTCGATGCCCTGCTGGCGGCTAACCGCGCCCGCATCGCGGCCTTGCTGGATGCCACGGAACATTATAGCTGGGATAATTTAATACAGCCGCTAGAGGATCTGAGTGAGCGATTAGACCGCGCTTGGTCTACTGTGAGCCATTTAAATTCGGTGATGAATTCAGAACCGCTGCGCACCGCCTATAACGCGTGTTTACCCAAGCTCAGCGATTATGAGACGGAGTTGGGGCAAAATGTGCGGCTTTTCCGCGCATACAAATACATTTCCGAGAGTCCCGAGTGGGAACATTTAGGCACCGCACAAAGAAAAATTATCGAAAATGCCCTGCGTGATTTCCACTTGTCCGGTATCGACCTTAAGGAAAATGATCAGGTGCGCTACAAAGCTATCCAGCAGGAATTATCAAGCCTCGGCAGTAAATTCGAGGAAAATGTGCTGGATGCCACGCATGGCTGGCGCAAGCAAGTGACGGATGAACCCGAGCTTGCCGGTATACCTGCAAACAGCATCGCACTGGCCCGCCAGTTGGCGCAGCAAGAGGGTATGGAAGGCTGGCTGTTTAACTTGGAATATCCTTCCTATATGCCGGTTATGAAATATGCCGACAACCGGGCATTACGGCGCGAGATGTATGAGGCCTATGTAACACGCGCCAGCGATCAAGGCCCGACTGCGGGCAAGTGGAACAATTTCCCTATCATGGAGAGACTCCTGCAACTGCGTCATGAGCTGGCGCAATTGTTGAGCTATGCGAACTACGCGGAGCTTTCGCTGGCCAAGAAAATGGCCAAAAGCACGGCGCAGGTCATGAATTTCCTTAACGATCTCGCCGCACGCTCCCGCCCGCAAGCCCTTAACGAATTGGCTGAAATAACGGAATTTGCGCGCCAGAATTTTAATGCCGACACGCTGGAGTCTTGGGATATACCGTATTACACCGAAAAATTGTGCCAGCATAAATACGCCATTTCGCAGGAAGACCTGCGCCCCTACTTTCCTCAGCAACGGGTATTGGCGGGTATGTTCGGTGTGGTGAGGCGTCTTTACAATCTCAGCATTACCGAACAGAGTGGCGTTGAAAACTGGCACCCTGACGTGCATTTTTACGAAATTCGCGATGCCGGAAGTAATGAACTGCGCGGGCAGTTTTATCTTGACCTCTATGCGCGCCCTCACAAACGCGGTGGCGCATGGATGGCCGAGTGTATCACGCGCAAGCGTACGGCATGCGGCATACAAACGCCGGTCGCGTATCTGAACTGCAATTTCACCGCACCCATAGGTAATGATCCGGCCCTGTTCACCCATGATGAAGTGCTGACCCTGTTTCATGAGTTCGGGCATGGTCTGCACCATATGCTTACCCGTGTGGACTATGTAGGCGTGGCCGGTATTAACGGCGTGGCCTGGGATGCCGTCGAACTGCCCAGCCAATTCATGGAAAACTGGTGCTGGGAACGCGAGGCTCTGGATCTTATCGCGGGCCATTACCAGACCGGCGAGCCGCTGCCGGAGCCCCTATTCAACAAAATGCATGCCGCCAAGAATTTTCAATCTGCTATGCAGATGGTGCGGCAATTGGAGTTTTCCTTGTTTGATTATCGCTTGCACCTGGAATTTGATCCTGAGCAGGGTGCACGTATTAATCAAATCCTGAGCGAGGTGCGCGACACCGTATCGATAATCAAACCCCCGGCCTTTAACCGCTTCCCCAATAGTTTCACGCATATTTTCGGAGGGGGGTATGCGGCGGGTTATTACAGTTATAAGTGGGCGGAGGTTTTGTCTTCAGATGCCTTTGGAAAATTTGAAGAGAATGGCATCTTCGATCAAGCTACCGGCCAGCAATTTCTGCATAGCATACTCGAGCAGGGCGGTGCGCGCGAACCGATGGAGTTGTTTGTGGAATTCCGCGGACGTGAGCCGACTATCGATGCGCTGTTACGGCATAGCGGCCTAGCGGCGTAATTAATAAAGAGTTTCAAGTGACAAGTTACAAGTTGCAAGATGAAAAAAACTAATGTCTTTCCTATCACTTGTCACTTGCTACTTTATTACTTGAAACTGTTTTTATGAAAATCGCTACCTGGAACGTGAATTCTCTGCGTGTGCGGCTCCCGCATTTGGTCGAATGGGTGGCTACGGCATGCCCGGATATTTTGGCTTTGCAGGAAACCAAGCTCACCGACGATTTTTTCCCGGTGCAGGAGCTTGCTGCATTGGGCTATCAAGCGGTTTACGCAGGCCAGAAGAGTTACAACGGTGTCGCGCTGCTCAGTCGTTTCGAGGCGCGCGATGTGGTGCGCGATATCCCTGACTTGGATGACCCGCAGCGGCGCGTCTTGAGCGCTACCTATGCGGTGCCGCAAGGTATCCTGACCGATGCCGGCACGGTTCCCATAACAGATTCTGTGGGAGTGGTGCAGGATGTTCGCGTGTTAAATATTTATGTGCCCAACGGCTCCAGTGTCGGTTCGGAAAAATACAGTTATAAACTCTCCTGGCTGGATAAATTATGTGCCTATATCGAAGCGCAACTGCGCTTATATCCGCGCCTGGTGGTACTTGGTGATTTCAATATTGCCCCGGAAGACCGCGACGTGCATGATCCCAAGATCTGGGAAGGCCAAGTAATGGTGAGCGAGGCTGAGCGTCATTTTTTCAATCGCCTGTTAAGCCTGGGGCTGTGGGACACCTTCCGTTTATTTGAGCAACAGCCGGAGCTATTCAGTTGGTGGGATTACCGCGCAGCGGCGTTTCGGCGTAACCTCGGTTTGCGTATCGACCATATTTTAGTAAGCCCGGCGTTGCGCCAGCATTGTGTTACCTGTTCCATTGATAAGACGCCGCGTAAACTGGAAAGACCCTCCGATCACGCGCCGGTTATTGCTGAGTTTAATATCTAAATGTTTCCCTGGCTTGGTATGGGGCGTCTTTTATAAACCGTGAGGTCAGGATGGCAATTGCCGTGTAGATTGGATTAGAAAAAACCGCTACATAAGACCCATCCGAGCAGACACCCGCCGGTGAAATAAGTGAGTAATATCGCTAGCCTGCACCAGTAGGCATAAGCGGGAAGTAATGCATATGGCACGGGCATCTGCCTGCCCATGGGTATTTGCGTAGGGGTCCCCCGTTGATGTGTGTAAAGCAGGTATTTACTAACAAATACCATGGCTAAACGGACCGGATCGACACCGGTATGGCAAGATGCGGGGGAATACGCATGGATAGCGTTGCGATGATAGCAATAAAGTTTCGCGGCCACCCGAAGGCGGCGCGCGAAACCACTGGCCGTGATACTGCCAGACCACGTCGACTCAAACAATTAGCCAGTACTGGGCTCCCATGCGGGGCATCGTCCATTGATTTACCCAAATCCTTTTGAGTATGGCCAGTCTGGGCCGACGTTTACAAAAAATCCTTATGCGTGTTATGAAAAATATCGATAAGCGTGAACGTTACTACAAGGGAATAGAGGTTATTTAAGGAAAGTGCCGATAAAAAATAAGGGCTGAAATAATAAAGAGCTGAAAAAGTATATCCCTGACTTTCTCAGCTCATTCCTTGGCCACACTAGCAAAGCCAAGTTCTACATCGCCCACCTCTAATAATAAAGGCTTTTTAACAGCATCTCCCTATGCTGCAGCCGCTTGCGCGCATCCGTGTGCATTAGCGGCTTTTATATTTGCTTCCATGCGACACATCGCTCCCTGTATCTGAAGGCTCCTATGCTTCCTGCACTTACGCATCCCTACGTATTCGTCCCATAACACAACTTCCAGTGCTGAAGATGAACGGGGCTGGTATTTTCTCATTCCTTTGACCTTATCGCAGTGGACCTTCAGCGGGTACCACTTCCTGAAGGGCAAAACATATTAGACATCCTGTCTATGAGCCTGGCTCGTAACGATTCACAAGCAGCTGTTTTAGGAGTTCCCCTGCAGAGTAAGCTAAGGTTTTGAGCTTATTTATGCCCTCGTATTATTTAATCTTCACTAAAGTATGAGCAATGACCATGCCAACTATATAAGTTATTGATTTATATTATTAATAATCAAATATACGGAATAAGGCACGCGCGACTTGTATCGGCTAATTAACAGCCTGTGGGGGTGGGATAGGGTGACAGCACGCAACGGGTGTGGCGGCCTCACTTTGTGGTCAAACGCATCTGTGTAACGGTACTTGTACAGGCGAATAGGCGAGCGGGAGCAGCGTGTTAGAGAGGCGATGCTGGATTTACGGGGCCGGACCACCTTGGCGCGCCTACCCATCAGCTAACGCACTGCTGCTTTAAGCACTAATTTGGAATTTTTCCATTAAGCGGTAGAGCGTCACCCGCGATACGCCCAGTTGCCGCGCGGCCTGCGATACATTATTGCGGTTAAATCGCAAGCTGGACTGGATGACCTCTTTCTCGGCCTTGGTCCTGGCCTCGTCCAGCGTGGTCAGGCGCCGGTGCGAGGCACGCCGTTCCAAGCCAAGATCGGCGGACGTGATCAGGCGGTTCTCACACATCACCATGGCGCGCCGGACGCGATTGATGAGTTCTCGCACATTGCCCGGCCAGCTGTATTCGCTCATGGTCTGCAGGGCCTCGCGGCGGAAGCCCTTCACATTATGATTTTTTTCCTTGGAGAATTTCTCAAAGAAAAACCGCGCCAGTAATTCGATATCCTCGGCACGGTCGCGCAAGGTCGGTACCTTGAGGCTTAATACGTTCATGCGGTAATACAAATCTTCGCGGAAGCGGCCTTCTTGCACCGCCTGCTCGAGATTGACGTGAGTGGCGGCAATGACCCGCGCATCGACGTGAATCTTTTCCGTGCCGCCAACACGTTCGATGGTCTTTTCCTGCAGGAAGCGCAACAGGTTAACCTGCAGGTCCAAGGCGAGATCGCCCACCTCGTCCAGGAATAAGGTGCCGCCCGCGGCGGACTCGATGCGTCCGATCTTGCGTTGGTGCGCGCCGGTAAAGGCCCCCTTCTCATGACCGAACAATTCCGATTGAATCAGGTTGGGGGGTAGTGCGCCGCAGTTTACCGCAATGAACGGCCCGCCGGAGCGAATCGAACGCTCGTGTATCGCCAGTGCCGCTAATTCTTTGCCGGTGCCGCTTTCGCCGGCAATAAATACCGGTGCATCCACGCTGGCTACCTTGCGGATATTGCCAAACAACTGGTGCATGACGGGGCTGGAGCCCACCATTTCATACTCGCCGAAGCGTTCGTCCGGCGCCAAGCCTAGCTTTTTCACCTGCGCCATGCCGTAAGCGTGGCCCAAGGTGGCCAGCAGGCGGCTGGTATCGAGGGGGAGCGTATGGTAATCGTAGAAGATCTTGAGGATGTGCTTGCAGAAGCTGGTCGATTGCAGGCAGTTCGGCGCGAGCAATGCGACCCATTCGACATGTCCGCTGGTCAGGAAGAAGTCTTCTACGTCATGGTGGGCGCGCTCGTCGTAGGCGCCGAAAAAGGCCAAACCGACACGAAAATCATGTTCGCCAATAAGCGATCTGGCTTGCCGCACGTCCGGCACGGCGTGTACATCCCATCCCGCTGAATCAAACTCGGGAAACACCAGGTCAGGTGCATCCGAAGGTTTTAGGTACAGCATTTTCCTTATCGCTAACACACGCTACTCCTTTTAATTAATCGCTTGTTCTGAGCCCGTCTTTTCGTTGTTACCACTAAATAATCGAGGCGGGGAACTTTATCACCGGTGTAGGCATGGGGTTTTTCGGCCTTGTTAGCCCGCGCTTGCTAAATAAGCAGGGCGGCTAATACAACCACGGGCAAACAGGCAATTACTTGCTTTCGCAATAACAATCTAAGCTAAAGAAATGGATTTTCCTCCCTGATTACCAAACTCCCTCTCCCCTAGTGCGGGGGCTAAAATTATCCTGAGAACTACTTCAAAAACGTTACGCATGAATTAATACTCCTGTTCCAGACCGCTGTCAATTCCCTCTCCTGTGAAAAACCCCTTAGGTAAAATGATGTCATTCAAGCTATTGTAAAGACAATGAAAATTATTGAACCAAGCAGCCAGACGTAGCGGGCAAAGGTGTCAATAAGTTAACACCGTCATCGTAGGACATTACTTTTATGGAGTGATCGAGTATCGTGGAGTTTTTTGTAGGTGAATAGGCAATGAAATACCAAGACCTGCGTGACTTCATGGCCCAGCTTGAGAAAGAGGGCGAACTCAAGCGGATCAGTGTGGAGGTCGATCCTAGGCTGGAAATGACGGAAATCTGCGAGCGCACCCTGCGCGCAGGCGGCCCGGCATTGCTATTCGAACGCCCCAAGGGCAGTTCCATACCGGTGCTGGCCAACCTGTTCGGCACCCCGCGCCGCGTGGCGATGGGCATGGGCCAGGATTCAGTGGCGGCGCTGCGCGAGGTCGGCCAACTGCTGGCGTACCTGAAAGAGCCGGAGCCGCCCAAGGGGCTAAAGGATGCCTGGGACAAGCTGCCGGTGCTGAAGCAGGTGCTGAACATGAATCCCAAGATTGTCGGCAAGGCGGTATGCCAGGAGCATGTGATCGAGGGCCAGGATGTCGATCTCGCCAAGCTGCCGATTCAAACTTGCTGGCCGGACGACGCCGCGCCGCTGATTACCTG
>DATECT010000210.1:0-14557 GCA_035286765.1 Gammaproteobacteria bacterium | reverse complement strand
TAGCGACATTCTCCAGACCGTCTGTGCCATCCAAGTCACCCAGGCCGCCGGCTGCCCCGCCCAACACCTTGTCGATGGTCTTGGTGAGTTTATCTTCCTCGACCAGGACGGCCTCGGTATTGAGGCCGACGTGGAACTTGATCTCATCCAAGGCACGCAGATTGGTGGGATCGGATACCGCGACAAACAGGCGGTTGCCGCGCTTGAATAAGGGCAGGGTATGGTGTTGGCGCACCAGCTTGCTATCGACCTTAACCGACACGGCCAATTCCAAGTCCATGCTATTGAGGTCAAACAGCGGCACGCCGAATTCTTGCGAGGCGGCGTTCGCGATGGCCTGGCTGGAGAGTATCCGGCTCTCCACTAAATAGGTGACGAACGGCACTTGGCTGCTCAGCGACTGCTCATAGGCCTGCAAGGCCAGCGCATTGGTCAACAGACCATCCTGCACCAGTCTGCGCGCCAATCCGCTCAGCTTAAAATTAACGTCTGAGATTGCCATTACCGCCCACTATTACCCCTCTGCCATCGCTAATCGTAGTTATAGTAGTTTATTAACTGCGAATAGCCAATAGATTGACGAGTCTGCATCTTTTATTAGTCGATATTAGCGTTTGCACGGCTTAAAATCCTTAAGGGCCCGTGTGCAACAACCGGCTTGGCCGGCCGGAGCCTTGGCGCTGGGCATGCGACAGCATTTGAAAGCCTGCCCCCCCTTCTCTACAATGGACCTATTTGACTGGACTCGCGCAAAACACCGCATCCAAGCACCCCCTCGAAGTGGAGAACAGCATGTTTCACGGCAGTATGGTGGCCCTGGTCACACCGATGCAGGCCGATGGCGCCCTGGATGAGCACAGCCTGCGCGCGCTGATCGAATTCCACATCAGCAATGGCACCGACGCCATTGTCGCCGTGGGTACCACCGGCGAATCGGCCACCCTGGACGAACAAGAGCACTGCTTGGTGATCCGCCAGGTGGTCGACCAGGTGCGCGGGCGCGTCCCGGTAATCGCCGGCACCGGCGCCAATTCCACGCAGGAGGCCATCACTTTAACGCGCTGCGCCATGCAGGCCGGCGCCGACGCCTGCCTGCTCGTTACGCCCTATTACAACAAGCCGACCCAGCACGGTCTCTACCTCCACCACAAGGCGGTGGCCGAGGCCGTGCCCATCCCCCAGATACTCTATAACGTGCCGGGCCGCACGGCCTGCGACATGCTGCCGGAAACGGTGCAGCGGCTCGCCGCCATCCCTAATATTATCGGCATCAAAGAGGCTACCGGGAGCCTGCCGCGGGTGCGCGAGATTCTCGACCGCTGTGGTGCTATAATTGACGTTTACGCGGGCGACGACGCCACCGCCATGGAAGTCATATTAATGGGTGGGAAGGGCGTCATCTCGGTAACCGCCAACGTGGCACCCAAGCTCATGCATGAAATGTGTGCCGCCGCCCTGCACGGTGACCGGGCGAAGGCCCAGGCCATTAACGACCGTCTTATGTTGTTGCACCAAGACTTATTTATTGAATCCAATCCCATACCGGTCAAGTGGGCGCTCCACCACATGGGGCTGATCCCAGCCGGCATCCGCCTACCCCTAACGCCTCTCTCGGAGGCCTGCCAAGCCACAGTCAGGCGGGCCTTGCAACAGATAAATTTATAGGACTGCTTATGATGAATATTCGGAAACTGGCTAAGTCAGGTATTATTATGGTGCTCGCGCTTACCCTAGGCGCCTGCAATGCCATTTCCTCCAAGCTCGACGAGGTGACCTCGTCGCCCGATCAGCGCACCGATTACAAGAAGAGCCAATCGTTGCCGCCGCTGGAGATCCCACCCGACCTCACCAGCTCCACCATCGACGACACCCTGGCCGTGCCGGACATCGACCCGGCGGGTACCGCCACCCTTTCCACTTACAATGAAGAGCGCAAGGATCCGCAGGCCCGCGCCACCGAGAATGTGCTACCGCAACAGGACAACATCCGCCTGGAACGCGATGGCGACAAGCGCTGGCTGGTGATTACGGGCGAGCCCGATCAGATCTGGCCCAAGGTACGCGAATTCTTTCTGCAGAGCGGCTTCCTCATCAAACAGGAAGACCCGCGCATCGGCATCCTGGAGACCGATTGGCTGGAAAACCGCGCCGATATCCCCAAAGACCCGATCCGTTCCATCCTGAGCAAGGCCTTTGACTCCCTCTATTCATCGGCGACGCGCGATAAATACCGCATCCGCCTGGAACGCGGCAAAGAGGCCGGCACCACCGAGCTTTATCTGAGCCACCGTGGCGTGGAAGAGGTAGTGCAAGGCACCTCCACCATCTGGCAGGCGCGTCCCTCCGACCCAGAACTGGAGGCGGAGATGCTTAACCGCTTAGTCGTCTCCTTCGGGGTGGACGAACAGAAGGCCAAGGCCATGACCGCCAAACGCGAGAACGAGGCGCCACGCGCGCAACTGACCCGCGATGGCGACGGCAACGCCTTCCTGAGCCTGGAAGAGGATTTCTCGCGCGCCTGGCGGCGCACCGGCCTGGCACTCGACCGTGTCGGCTTCACCGTCGAAGACCGCGACCGCTCGCGCGGGCTTTACTACGTGCGCTATATCGACCCGCTCAAGGATGACAAGAAGAGCGGCTTTTTATCCAAGCTGAAATTTTGGGGTGATGACAAGCCACCACCGGGCACCGACCAATATCTGATCAGCGTGGCGAGCGCCGAGACAGCAACGCGCATCGTGATTCTTAACAAAGACGGCGCGCCGGAAAAATCCGACACCTCCGACCGCATCCTGACCTTGTTACAGGAGCAGTTGAAATAGGCGGCATATATGCTGGTGATGGGTAATGAGTAAACGGTAATGGTAAAAACATCACCCATCACTCATTACTCATCACTCATTACCGTTTTCACCCATCAAGGACTAACCGATGCGCTTTGCATCTTTAGGCAGCGGCAGCCGCGGCAATGGCACGCTGGTCGAATATGACCATACCTGTCTGCTGATCGATTGCGGATTCGGCTTAAAGGAAACCGAGCAGCGCCTGGCCCGGCTGGGCAAAGACCCCGCCGCGCTCAGCGCCATTCTTATTACCCACGAACACGCCGATCACATTAAGGGCGTCGGGCCGCTCGCGCGCAAATACACTCTGCCGGTGTGGATGACCTACGGCACTTGGTCACCCGAGCGTCTAGGCCACGTCCCCGCACTGCATTTCTTCAACAGCCATGAGAGCTTCGCCATCGAAGCGCTTCAAGTCCGTCCATTCCCCGTGCCGCACGACGCACACGAACCCAGTCAATTTGTATTCGATAACGGTAACAGGCGGCTGGGATTATTGACCGATACCGGCTGCTCCACGCCACACATCGAGCAGATGCTGGCTAGCTGCGACGCCCTACTATTGGAATGCAATCACGACAGCGCCATGCTCGCCAACGGGCCTTACAGCATATCGCTAAAGCACCGCGTAGGCGGCGGCCTCGGCCACCTCAGCAACGAACAAGCCGCGCGTTTATTAAGCCGCCTGCCCCATGACCGCCTGCAACACATCGTGGCCATGCACATCTCGCAAAATAACAACACCCCCGCACTGGCACGGCAAGCACTGTGCGCGGCCATCGATTGCGCGGCGGAACGCATCACGCTGGCCGATCAAGATGGGGGATTTGGCTGGCGCGCGCTAGCCTGAATGCGGTCATTTCTGTAGCGATATAAGAGCCACCGACTCCCACGCCACCTCGCTCAGCGGGTAAAAGTTTGTTAAAATAATAGCTTATAAAGGTGTCAGGCTTAGTCAGTCCCTCCATAAGAGAATATATGCTGCATTTGCCGGGTCCGCAGGCCTTATCCGCCTTTCGCCTAACCAAACTACTCACATCACTCCGCTCAGTGACGCCGCGCCTGGGGCAGATTCATGCTGGGTACGTGCATTTTGCCCAACTCACGCGGCAACTCAACGATGCAGACACCGAACGGCTGACTAAGCTGCTCCACTACGGTTATTTACCGAAGACCACAGCCCCTGTTCATGCGCAGACATTACTGGTCGTGCCGCGCCTCGGCACCATCTCACCCTGGTCGAGCAAGGCCACCGATATTGCGCAGGTCTGCGGACTAACGGCTATCCGGCGGCTGGAACGTGGCATGGTGTATTACCTTACAGCCGCCGACGATCAGCCACTGAGTGATGACGAGTTAAGCCATATCGCACCGCTGCTGCATGACCGCATGACCGAGCAAGTGCTGACGCAAGCGGATAGTGCATCTTCGTTATTCAACCAGGCCGAACCCGCACCGCTGTGCAATATCGATGTGTTGGGCCAGGGCAGATTGGCCCTACTGGAAGTCAATGCGACGCTGGGTCTGGCGCTCACCGATGACGAGATCGATTATCTGGCGGATAACTTTACCGCGCTGCGGCGCAATCCCACCGATGTGGAATTGATGATGTTCGCGCAGATGAATTCCGAGCATTGCCGCCACAAGATTTTCAACGCCGCCTGGGTGATCGACGGCGTGCCGCAAGACCTCTCGCTGTTTGCGATGATCCGCAACACCCATGCGTGCCATCCGCACGGCACGCTGTCGGCCTATAAAGACAATGCCGCGGTCATGGCAGGCTCTCCGGCCAGCCGCTTTTTCCCCGCACCGCACCGCCATGAATATTACTCCAACGAGGAACCCGTACACATCCTCATGAAGGTGGAGACGCATAACCACCCCACCGCCATCTCGCCCTTCCCCGGCGCCGCCACCGGCGCGGGCGGCGAGATCCGCGATGAGGGCGCCACCGGGCGCGGCGCCAAACCCAAGGCCGGCCTGACCGGGTTTTCGGTCTCTCACTTACGCATCCCCAACGCGCTTCAACCTTGGGAAAAAATCGATTACGGCAAACCCGCGCACATGGCATCCAGTCTGGCCATCATGCTGGAAGGCCCGCTCGGCGCGGCGGGCTTTAATAATGAATTTGGCCGTCCGGCCTTGTGCGGTTACTTCCGCAGCTTCGAGGCCAATCTTCCCGGCGCGGATGGCCTTGAGCGACGCGGTTACCATAAGCCCATTATGTTGGCGGGCGGTATCGGTAATATCCGCCCGGCGCATGTGCAAAAAGACCCGATCACCGTGGGCGCCAAACTCATCGTACTGGGCGGACCGGCCATGCTGATCGGCCTGGGCGGCGGCGCGGCCTCCAGCATCACCAGCGGAATGAGCGATGTAGCGCTCGACTTCGCCTCGGTGCAGCGCGACAACCCGGAGATGCAGCGGCGTTGTCAGGAAGTCATCGACCGCTGCTGGCAAATGGGCGCGGCAAATCCCATCCTCTCCATTCATGATGTCGGTGCAGGCGGACTCTCCAACGCGCTGCCGGAGTTGGTAAATGATAGCGAGCGTGGCGCGCGCCTGGAATTGCGCACGATCTTGAATGACGATCCCGGCATGTCGCCGCTGCAAATCTGGAGCAACGAAGCGCAAGAGCGTTATGTGCTCGCCGTGGACGGTGAACGTCTAGCAGAGTTTGCCGCGCTTTGTGAACGGGAGCGCTGCCCGTTTGCGGTCGTGGGCGAGGCCTCGCAAACACGGCAATTGGTGCTCACCGACCAGCACTTCAACGCTACGCCGATCGATCTGCCGCTCTCTGTGCTGTTAGGAAAATCCCCGCGCATGCAGCGCGATGTGATGCACCGCACACTTACCCGCGCGCCCTTTAATCCGCGGGCTATTGATCTGCACGAGGCGGCGCTGCGCGTTTTGAATCTGCCCGCGGTGGCCGATAAAAGTTTTCTCATCACCATCGGCGACCGCAGCATAGGCGGCATGTCGGTGCGCGATCAAATGGTCGGGCCTTGGCAGGTGCCGGTCGCGGATGTGGCCGTGACCACCGCCGGTTTCGATAGTTATAGCGGCGAGGCCATGGCGGTGGGCGAACGCACGCCGCTGGCGCTCATCGATCCTGTCGCCTCCGGGCGCATGGCGCTCGGCGAGGCGCTCACCAATATCGCGGCGGCGCGCATTAATCAGCTAAGCGACATTAAACTCTCGGCGAATTGGATGGCGGCTGCCGGCCACCCCGGCGAAGACGCGGCGCTGTATGACACCGTGCAGGCCATCGGCATGGAGTTGTGTCCGGCACTGGGGCTGGCGATCCCGGTAGGCAAGGATTCACTCTCGATGAAGACCGTGTGGCAAGCGGAGGGCGAGCAAAAAGCCGTGACCGCGCCGCTATCGCTCATCATCAGCGCCTTTGCGCCTGTGCTCGACTGCCGTAAAACGCTCACCCCGCAACTGCGCACCGATCGCGGCGACAGCGTGCTCATGCTGATCGATTTGGGGCGGGGCAAAAACCGTTTGGGCGGCTCGGCCTTGGCGCAGGTCTACCAACAATTGGGCAATGACGCGCCCGACCTCGATGACCCGCAGCTCATGCTGGCGTTCTTTTCCGTTATTCAAACGCTCAATGAGCAAGGCCTGATCCTCGCCTACCACGACCGCTCGGATGGCGGACTGTTTGCCGCCTTGTGTGAAATGGCGTTTGCCGGTCACACTGGGATAACCGTTGAGTTAGACCCGTTAGGCACGGATACCTGTGCCGCGCTTTTTAATGAGGAACTGGGCGCCGTACTACAGATATCCGTTCAACAAGTGCATCCGGTATATCAGTTGTTACGGGCAGCAGGACTGGATAAACATACTCACATTATCGGAACGTTGAATAATAATGACCGCGTGGTGTTCACCCAGGCCGGGAAGGAAATTCTCGCCGATACGCGCGTTAATTTACACAGGGCATGGTCGGAGACCTCTTATCACATGCAGACGCTGCGCGATAATCCCGCCTGCGCGGAGCAAGAGTATGCACGCATCTTAGACACCGCCGACCCGGGCCTTAACGTCAAACTCAGTTTCGATATAAATAAGGACATCGCCGCACCTTATATCAACAAAGGCGTGCGTCCGCGCATCGCCATCTTGCGCGAGCAGGGCGTGAATGGCCAAGTGGAATTAGCCGCCGCCTTTGATCGCGCCGGGTTTGCCTGCTTCGATGTGCACATGAGCGATATCCTGCAAGGTCGTGTAAGTCTACGTGACTTTCAAGGCATCGCCGCGCCCGGCGGTTTCTCCTACGGCGACGTACTCGGTGCCGGGCAAGGCTGGGCAAAATCGACTTTATTCAACACCCGCGCGCGCGATGAATTCGCCGCCTTCTTTAATCGCAGCGATACTTTTGGCCTCGGTATCTGCAACGGCTGCCAAATGATGTCAAACCTGCATGAACTCATCCCCGGCGCACAGCACTGGCCGCAATTCGTGCGCAACACCTCCGAGCAATTTGAGGCACGCTTTTCACTGGTGCAAATACCCAAATCGCCCTCGCTGTTTTTCGCCGATATGGCCGGCTCGCATTTCCCGGTGGCCGTGGCGCACGGTGAGGGCCGCGCGCAGTTCCGTGACGACGGCAGCTTGGAACAAATCGTCGCAGCTAACTTGCTGGCACTGCGCTGGGTCGATAATTACGCTAGGCCTACCGAGACCTATCCCGCCAACCCCAACGGCTCAGCACTGGGCATCGCCGGACTCACCACGCCCGATGGCCGCTTCACCATCATGATGCCGCACCCGGAACGGGTATTCCGCGCGGTAACTAATTCCTGGCATCCTGATGAGTGGGGTGAAGATGGGCCGTGGCTGCGCATCTTCCGCAACGCACGAAAATGGTTAGGCTAATGCCTGAACTCACTGTCGCATTTACGTCTTATCTCTCAAGGCACGCTGACGAATAAACTCAATGACTGCCGGTAGGAGAGAAATAATAATGATAGCCAGAATCACCATGCTAAAATTATTTTTTATCCAGGGTACATTGCCAAACAAGTAACCCACATACACCAGCGATCCCACCCATAACACGCCCCCGGCAGTATTATAAAGCTGGAAGTACCCATAGGCCATGCGCCCGATGCCCGCCACAAATGGCGCGAAGGTGCGGATAACGGGCAGGAAGCGCGAGATGATAATCGCCTTACCGCCGTATTTCTCATAGAAGGCATGGGCGCGATCTAAATGTTTACGGTTCAGCAGGCGCGAGTTCTCTTGACTAAATATCTTTGGCCCAAGCAGATGGCCTATTGCATAGTTTGCCGTGTTGCCCAGTATTGCGGCGAGACTCAGCAACACGAATAGCCACAACGCCTCCAAGGCCCCCGTAGCGGCGATGGCCCCAGCGGCAAACAGCAGCGAGTCACCCGGCAAAAACGGCGTGACCACAAAGCCCGTCTCACTAAAGATAATCAGACACAAAATGCCATATACCCAAATGCCATACTGTGACACCAATACATATAAATGCTGATCCAGGTGCAATACGATATCGGCAAATTGACTTATAAATTCCATGGTTAGTTTTGTTTCTCAAACACGGCGATTGATTCCACATGCGTGGTGTGCGGGAACATATCCATTACACCGGCACTGATTAACTTATAGCTATGAACATACACCAACTCATGTGCGTCTCGCGCCAGAGTGGCGGGGTTACACGACACATAGACTATTCTCGATGCGCCAAAATGAGCAAGCTGTTTGATAATCTCCAACGCCCCCGTGCGCGGCGGGTCGAGCAGGATTTTATCGAAGCCTTGCTGTGCCCATGATGCAGCCTGCATGTCTTGACTAAGGTCAGCCGTGTGAAATTCCGCATTGGCAATATTATTATGCCGGGCATTATCACATGCGCGCCGCACCAATTTTTCATCGCCCTCCACACCCACTACATGCCCGGCATAGCGCGCCAGCGGCAAGGTGAAATTACCTATGCCACAGAATAAATCCAGCACGCGCTCATGGGACTGCGGACCCAGGATTTTCAATACATGGTCGATCATTCTACGGTTGATATCCGCGTTCACCTGGGTGAAATCGGTGGGCAGGAAAAATAGCTCGACCTGATAATCCGGCAGGTGATAGCTCAAGGTAGCCTGTTCGGGCCATAGCAGGGTGACACTCTCCGGCCCTGCCGGTTGCAAATAAATTTGCAGATTATGTGCCTGGCCAAATCCACTCAACTTATCCAGATCGGCTTGACTCAGTGCCGCCAGATGACGAAACAACAACGCCGTGGCGTTATCTCCTATAGCGACTTCGATTTGCGGAATGTGATTATAATTCTCTAAGCCGCTAATTAGCTCGCGCAGCTCGGGCAGTAACTGCCCTACGGAGGGATGCAGCACCTCGCAGTGGTTTAGATCAGCCAATAACGAACTGCGCTTCTCACGAAAACCGATCAACAGCTTCTGTTTTTTTATAACGTACTTCACGCCCAGGCGCGCCTTGCGCCGGTAACCCCACACTGGCCCGGTGAGCGGCGCTAGCACGGTCTCCGGTTGAACCTTGCCGATGTGCTTGAGGCTATCCAACAGCACTTGCTGTTTGGCCTCGATCTGCGCCGCACTCGACATGTGCTGCAGACTGCACCCGCCGCATAGACCAAAATGCGCGCACTGCGGCTCTACGCGGGCGCTGGAGGCATGCAGGATTTCCGTCACTTCGCCCTCATCAAAACGCTTACGCCGAGTTTGATAAGTGAACAATACATCTTCACCGGGCAGCCCGCCATCGATAAATACCGCCTTGCCCTCCAGATGCGCCACGCCGCGGGCGTCTTGCGTCATGGATTCGATGTGCGCATGAAAGGCCGCGGTGGACAGGGGTTTGGTGCTGCGTCTTGAGCGCGACATGGGTGGTTTGCTATCAGTAAGGGCGAGAAACAAAACGGAATCAGTCAACCCAAGCCTCATTAAAGGCCACTAAGTGAGGCCGGTTATCCTTGCCGAGCATTTTGCGCATCAACTGGCATTCCTGTTGATATTCATCAGGCGTTAGCCGGCCGCGCATTAATTCGAAACGCAAATAGATGAGAAAGGTATTCAACACATCCAGCTCACAATAATTGCGAATACCGGCGATATCGCCTTGCTGGTAATTTTCCCAAACCTGCGCGCCGCTCATGCCCATTTTTCCGGGAAACCCCAGCAGTGTGGCGATCTCCTCCAGGGGCGCGCAGGCGCGCGGTTGATAGCCGGACATCACATCCATTAAATCGGTATGCCGGTTATGGTAGCGGCTCAGGTAATTATTCCATTTGAAGCTGGCGTCATCTTCACCCGTATCCCAGTAACGGGGCGCCGAAATACCGTGCAGCAAAGAGCGGTAGTGCAGTACAGGCAAATCAAATCCGCCGCCATTCCAGGAAACCAGCGTGGGAGAGAATTTATCCAGGCCGTCGAAGAAGCGCTTTATCAATTCCTTTTCATGGGAATCGGCATCGGCCAGCGACCAGACCTTGAGTATATCACCTGCGCGCAACACCACCGAAATGGCCACCACGCGCTGCAAGTGCAAGCGCAGGAAATCAGAACCGCCTGTCTCCTGGCGGCGCTTGTGAAACATCACCTCGGCGACCTCTTTATCGCTCAAGCCATCGAGATGATAAAGCCTGCGCCCGCCTTCGACGTCCGGCACGGTTTCGATATCGAATACGAATACGTTCATTTAATTAACCGCCAAGACGCCAAGACGCAGAGATTTGCAAAATTTGATGATCCCGGCATGAAATTATTAGATTTTCTTTCTTTGCGTCTTCGCGTCTTCGCGTTGAAATTATTCCAGTAACTATTTTTGTTTCCAGGTACCCGACCCATCCTGATACCACCATCCTGCCGCTGCATTTTCTACCCAGCGCGCCGCAAAGGTGGCGCGGATGTCATCTTCCCACTCCGGGTGGTTGTTGGCCTTGGCGATCTCGCGGTAGAGGGCGGTGCGGTCTTGGTTTTCCTCAGCCACTAATTGCTTCACACTATTGCGGTCTTTTAGCGCGACAGCCGCCAGATCCCGCTCCGCTATGAGCGCATTACGGGTTAGGCCAATGGCGCCGCTGTTGTAAAAGGGCTCCAGTGCCGCGTGACGTTCCCTCATAGAGGCGCGCAGGTTGTCGATGGCAGGGGTGGCGATGTTGATATCGGCCTGCTCGGCAGCCTGCGCCGGGCTGATGAAAAAGTCCAGCATACCGGCAACGAGGTGGTGTGCGTGCTCCATGTAGTAAGAGCCTTTTTCCGGCGCTGTGGATTTGCCGCCGGGTGCAGGCATTTTCTCCGGCGCCTTGGTGCCCGCGCCGGGTTGCTTGCCCCAGACATCTTCAATGATACGATCGGCGGCCTTTTCCGCGGCGGCGGCTGGGAAATAGATGTTGATGGTGACACAGGCTACTAAGACTACCGGCAAGCTGAGGGCGCCCAATAACCTGCTTAGAAATAATTGCGTCGCTTTCATAATCATCCTCTTAATTAGCCGAACAGCTTAGCCCCTTATTGCACAACCGGCCCTTCGCTACGCGTGGCGTTTTTCAGCCGCTCCACCAGCACGTCCCAGTCCACTTTAGTGGCGTAGCCTAACACATCAATACGCGGAATACCGCCGCCCTTCACGATGTAATAACCATTGCCGGCGGGCTCCACGCCGCCCATCTCACAGATCCCTGCCTGCAAGCGGCAAGTTAGACCCAGGCGGCTATAGGAAAATTCATCGAAGAAGCGTAGCAAACTACGCGACAGCGCGCCGCTGACACCGCCCAGACTGGACAAGCTGTTCACGGCCTTCTGGCTGATCCGGTGCCGTGAATTATCATTGGATGGGGTCGCGAACTGCGCCGTGAATTCAACGGGCGCCCAGTTTTCCATGCGCAACCCGGTTATTGTACCGCCGAGCTTGCCCTGAATCCTACCAAAAGCAAAGGTGCGGGTCAGGGTGTCGAGATCGATGTTATCCAGGTCAACATCGGCGGACAGCAGCGGGACCACCCCAAAGGGCCTTTCCAACTGTAAGTTGCGTACTACGATATCACCGTCAAAGGCCTGCATCAGCATGGCGCCGCCGATATCGATCTTGCTGTTGGTATAGCTGAGCGAAGGAATAACACCGGAGAGTTTGCCGGTCATCGTCGGCCAGTCCAGTGCTGCGCTGAAGGCCTCCATGGATACCGGGGTAAGCCCACCGCTGAGCTGTAAGCTCATGGCAGGCGTAGCCGGCTGGGTGATGCTGAGTGATTCTATCCGGAGATTGCCGTCCAGCAGTGGCAATCCCACCCCTTTCGTTAGTTGCAAGCCTGCATTGGCGGATTGCATAGGCAGCTGGGCGGCGCCAAACGCGAGTTTATAAATATGCCCCTTCTCCCAATTTAATACGGCGTGCTGCGGTTCAGACTCGGCGGTCCAGGCCAGGGTGCCGTTAAGCCCCTGCAAGCCAAAGCGGGCGCGCTGATCTTCCAAGCGTACCTGCCGAAAATCCGCCAGCAGCGATGTAAGCGTTTCATTCTTATAGGCCAGTTGCATATCCAGCCGACCCTCGCTATCCAAGGCATCAAAGGCCGTGCCAATTAACAAGGGTTGTAAATAATTTTTATAAAACGGCGCCATCACTGCATTGCTTATTTTAAGGTCGGCATCTTCCAGCGCCACGGGATTTAAGCGCCACTGCATGGCCAGTTGCGCCTGCGCTACTTGCGGATGGTCGATGGTAAGGTGGGCAATAGCTAGCCGTCCTTTCTGCCAACGGCCTCGCGTAGTGAGTTTAACGGCCTCGCGCGGAAACTCCAGGAAAATAGGCTCGATATACAGTTGCCCTTGGTTGGCGGCCACACGGCCTTGAAACTGCCAATCCTCACCTGCACGTTGCGCGCTCAGGCTAAAATCGGCACCCAGCTTGTCGCTCGCCCTATGTCCGCCCGCGTCGGAAAAAGTTAATGATTTAATGCTACCGTCGAGTTTAAGTTCGGCCACTTTTTTCTCCTGGCCGGTGATCTGGGCAGCCAGGGTGAGTTTGCCGGTAGGTTTATACGCCTTGATCCAGCCGGAGACGGTTGTTAATTCAGCAGGAATTTTACCTGGATCGGCATCCTGGGCCCGCACATCAAAGCGCCAACCCGCCTTATCCAATTTGCCTTTAATACTCAGCCTGCCGCCTGCCGCGCGTGCGTTGCTAAGCGAGAATTCCAGGGTGCCGTTAGCGGGATCGTAATCAAATCCGGCATTGACCCGGTCATGGTCAAGCAACCGACTGGTCAATTGCAGTTCGCCCGCCGCACAGCGAGCCGCATTATTATTAATTATTGCATTGGGGCAGTGCAGGCTAAACCCCGTGACACTCTCCAGCGGTGGCGGCAGTTGCAGATGCACAGCGGAGATTTGCAAGTTGGCCGCGGTGGGTGAATGCCAGGCCAGGTCAACGCTGATATTACCGGTCTGCCAGCCAGGACCTGCGGCGCTTTCCAACTCAAAATGCAAGACCTCGACGGCAGCGGCGGGGATGCTGGACAACAGCAGACTAAATGATAAAAGGAGCAGCGCTTTCAGGACATGGAGCACATGCCACTGCTTCACTCAGGGAAAACACCTGTCGATAAATAGCGGTCGCCGCGATCACAGGCGATGGTAACAATAATGGCGTTGCTCAAGTGCTGCGCCAACCCCAAGGCAACCGCCACCGCGCCGCCCGAGGAAACCCCTACGAAGATACCCTCGCGCGCGGCCAAATCACGCGTGGTCTGTTCGGCGAGTTGCTGGCTGACATCAATCACCTGATCAACCCGGGCAGGGTCATAAATCTTGGGGAGATACGCCTCTGGCCAACGGCGGATGCCGGGAATTTGCGAGCCTTCCGTGGGCTGCACGCCGATAATTTGAATGGCGGGATTTTTTTCCTTGAGAAACCGCGAGGTGCCCATGATGGTGCCCGTGGTGCCCATGGAGCTTACAAAATGAGTAATGGCGCCTGCCGTATCGCGCCAAATCTCCGGGCCGGTGCCTTCGTAGTGGGCGCGCGGATTGTCGGGATTGGCGAATTGATTGAGCACCCGGCCGCTCCCTTGCTGTTCCATGCTAGTGGCCAGGTCGCGCGCCTCTTCCATGCCGCCCTTTTTGGAGACTAGAATAATCTCCGCCCCGAAGGCCTTCATCATCATACGGCGCTCGACACTCATGTGCTCGGGCATGATCAGTATCAAGCGATAGCCCTTGATCGCCGCGGTCATGGCAAGCGCGATGCCGGTGTTGCCGCTGGTGGCCTCGATCAGGGTGTCGCCCGGTTTGATCTCGCCGCGCGCCTCGGCATAGTTGATCATGCTTAGCGCAGGACGATCCTTCACCGAGCCGGCGGGATTGTTACCCTCCAGCTTGAGCAGAATAGTATTCGTGGTCGTGCCGGGCAGGCGTTGCAAACGCACCAGCGGGGTATTGCCGACAAAGGCCTCAATAGTGGGAATAGTAGTCATGGGTTAGCCGGGTGTGCCATTCCTATAACGGGGTCGCTTGCGTTGCTTAACAGGGTGACAAAGGCCACGGCATGGTCCTGCTCATCGGCAATGCTCACATAGCCCGCACCGATGCCGAGTTCGCGCAACAATTCCAGTGCCCTGCCGTAATATTCCAATACCGGTTTGCCGTTTTTATCGTGGCCCACACCGATGTGTTTCAGGCTCAAGCCGTGACTGAAGCCCGTGCCCATCG
>DATECT010000209.1:0-9628 GCA_035286765.1 Gammaproteobacteria bacterium | reverse complement strand
TGCGGCGGTTGCCGCGATTGACCGCATAGCGCGGGACATCACGGCACGTTTAGTTATAGACAGCTATCTTATTACCGGCGGCAATGCCGAGCAGATAGCGCCATTACTCGAAAAGCCTTACCGGCACGAGCCCAACTTAGTGCTGCAAGGTTTGGCGGTGATAGCGGGATTAGCGAAATGAAATGGTTATTCATATTATTGCTGGCGTTAAATATAGGCTTCTTTGCATGGCAGTTTAACCAGGAAGAGGCGCGCTTTACCGCCCCCACTCAATCCGCACAAAAGGACAATAGCAGGCACCTTGTGCTGTTGCGCGAGCTTGACGCGGAATTAGCCAAGACCGTAGCCCCGGGCAATTCTCCAGCAGCCCCGCCCGCCATCATAGCCCCCGCTGAGCATCCGAAAAATTCCTCCATGCCAACCCTATAATTTTGCCTTCTCCTGCATAAACCCCTAAAATGCAGCGGTTATAGTACTGCTTCATTGAGATCTTCACGTTAAGCCCCAATCGATTCGATGCTGGCATAGCTCAGTTGGCTGAGCCGCGCAGCGGCGAAGGCCGGCACACGGATGTGCCGGCAGGTGTGTAAAAGAAAAATGAAGTCTCGCCAGGGATGGCATCGCCAAGTCTATTCGATACTGGCGTGGCTCAGTTGGGTGAAGCACGCCAGTGCTGAACGCCAGTACATGGAAGTACTGGCTGGTGTCCGCTAGTAAAATGCCGTTCCGCCATGGATGGCATCTCTGAAGTTATCTATGCTGGCGTAGCTCAGTTGGTAGAGCAGCTGATTTGTAATCAGCCGGTCGGGGGTTCGATTCCTCTCGCCAGCTCCATAAAATGGATCGCGTAGAGAAAGGTCTTTAGGCGTTGACATAGCATACGTACAAGCGCATAGTGTGGCTGTGCATGGAAGCACAGTTTAGCGTGACTGACAACGGATGTCTCTCCTACGAAAGCCCCTTAGCAACCCCCTGCTAGCGGGGCTTTCTAGTTTTCGAGCCTCCATAACACGGTAGCAGACTCTTGTACTTCCCATTGAATGGGCGTACCGTGGACGCGACGGCTGGCCGTAAATCATTCACGCCAACTATTTTCAGCCGATTTAATACCGGATCTTGCATGCTAACAAGGTCACTGACCTATAGCCGTGCTCCCCGAGCAGCGCTTCTGCGCAGGCCCCATTGCAGGCGTTGCTTGCCCGCTGCTTCGCAGTCGGTTGACGGGTGAATAGCGCTTCTAATCCTTGCTGCTTACTAACCTGTGGTCACAAAGGACGTGAAGATTGAGGGAGGCTAACCAGCATCCTTCACTAGAGAAACCGCAATAGTCATGGCCACTAAAAAATCCCTATCAAGGCTGGCTCAACCCAGCGCCCGCCCCATTCCTAAACTCTTCCCTATTGCCGGGATCGGTGCATCAGCGGGCGGGCTGGAGGCATTCACGGAACTGCTTAAGGCTTTACCGGCAGACACCGGCATGGCCTTTGTGCTGGTGCAACATTTAGACCCGGTGCACGAGAGCGCGCTGACGCAGCTTTTAGGGCGCGCTACGCCCATGCCGGTGCATGAAATTACCCATAACCTGCAGGTCGTGCCCAACCATGTCTATGTGATCCCGCCCAATAAAAATCTGAGCATTGACAAGGGTATTTTGAAACTTGCCCCGCGTGTGAAAACCGGCGGTGCAACGCGCAGCATCGATAATTTTTTCCAGTCTCATGCCGAAGATCAGCACGAGCGGGCCATTGGCGTCATTCTCTCCGGGACCGGCTCGGACGGCACTTTGGGGCTGGAGGCCATCAAGGCGGAAGGCGGTATTACCTTTGCCCAAGATGACTCGGCCAAGTTCGACTCGATGCCGCGCAGTGCCATCGCGGCAGGCTGCGTGGACTTCGTGCTCGCGCCGAAAAATATCGCCCAGGAACTCATACGCATCGCGCAACACCCCTATGTCTTGAACGCATCCGCACTGTCCACACCTGTTCTGCACTCGGACGCGGAGCGAGAGGCCGATCAACTGGGCGGCCCGCAAAGTGCGCTGGCGTCGGGTGGGCAGAGCAGCCCATCCAGCGGAGCGGCGATAGCGCACCCGGAGGCCGACGCGGCGCCTGCTAGCGGCCAGGCCGATGATCCGAATGGCGGCTTCAAGAAAATTCTCCTGCTGTTACGCAACCATTGCGGGGTCGATTTCTCTCTCTACAAGTCCAACACTATCCAACGGCGCATTATGCGGCGCACGGTGCTTAACAAGATAAACACGCTGGAGGATTATGCCCGGTTTCTGCGCGGCAACGTCCCCGAACTCGATGCGCTCTACTCGGACGTGCTGATCAACGTCACCAGCTTCTTTCGCAACCCGGACGCCTTCGAGGTGTTAAAACGCAAGGTATTTCCAAAAATTCTCCAACGGTGCGGCGGTGAACCGGTGCGTATCTGGACGGTGGGCTGTTCCACCGGCCAGGAGGCCTATTCCATCGCCATGGCATTCATGGAATATTGCGATCACGTGGCGCATGCCCCCAAACTGCAAGTATTCGCCACCGATCTCAACGAGCTGTTGCTGGACAAGGCGCGCCACGGCCTGTATGCCAAAAGCCTGGCGGAGGATCTCTCACCGGAACGGCTGCGGCGCTTTTTTGTCGAGGAGGACGGCGGCTACCGCATCACCAAGACGTTACGCGAGGCGGTTGTTTT
Organism: Gammaproteobacteria bacterium; assembly: GCA_035286765.1. Classification (GTDB taxonomy): domain Bacteria; phylum Pseudomonadota; class Gammaproteobacteria; order SURF-13; family SURF-13; genus DATECT01. The sequence goes on along the minus strand of DATECT010000209.1, from coordinate 6,934 downwards.
CGCGCGGCAAAATCTGTTGTGCGACCCGCCGTTCTCACGCATGGACCTGATCAGTTGCCGCAATCTGTTGATATATATTGACCCTGAATTGCAGCAGAAGATCATGCCCATTTTTCATTATGCACTCAAGCCGGATGGGTTTCTGTTCCTGGGTGCAGCCGAGTCGGTAGGTGCGTTCTCGGATTTGTTCGAGTTTATCGACAAAAAACAAAAAATATTCTCTAAAAAACAGGGGCCGGCGCACGCGCGCCAAATGCACTTCGCGCCAACTCATGCGGCGGCGAAAAAAACTATCGGCGCCGCCAAAGCGAATACTCCGCCGGACGGATTCCATGCCGAACTCAATAGCCAGCGCGAGGCCGACCGCGTCACCATCAACCAATTCGCCCCACCCGGCGTGCTGATAAACGCCGATCTGCAAATCCTGCAATTTCGCGGCGATACCAGCCCGTACCTGAAACCACCCAGCGGCAAGGCCAGCTTCGACGTGCTAAAGATGGCCAATGAAGAGTTGCGTTTGCCGCTGCGCGCCGTCATCAACAGTGCGATGAAGACAGACAAGACCGTGCGCAAGGGGAATGTGCGGGTCAATCAAGACGGCGCTAGCCGAACGGTGAGCATCGAGGTTGTCCCGCTCAAGAATCTCAAAGAGCGCTGTTATTTGATTTGGTTCGAGCCGACGCCGTCCGCCACGGCGCGCACCCTGGCTGATTTCGAGGCAGACGAAAAAATTCTGGCACGGCGCGCGGCGCGTCCTGTTGACAAGAATGAAGAGCGTCGCCGCATCGACGAGCTGGAAAACGAATTAGCGGAAACCCATGATTATCTCCGGTCGATGCAAGAGCAATCCGGAGCCGTTCACGAGGAACTTCAAGCCTCCAGCGAAGAGATGCAATCGGCCAACGAGGAATTGCAGAGCATCAACGAGGAACTGGAGACTTCCAAGGAAGAGATTGAGTCTGCCAACGAAGAACTGACCACCCTCAATGACGAGCTGGCGCATCGCAACACGGAATTGAACCGTATCAACAGCGATCTTTCCAATTTCCTGATGAGTGTGAACATGGCCATCGTGGTGCTCGGGCGCGACCTGACCATCCGGCGTTTCACACCACTGGCCGAAAAGGCCTTCAACCTGCTCGCTAGCGATGTGGGCCGCTCCTTAAGCGGAATCCGACATAATCTCGATTGCCCCGACCTGGAGCAATTCGTCACACAAGTGATCGACACCGTCAGTGTGCGCGAACGCGAGGTGCGAGATCAGCACGGCCACTGGTTTGCGCTGCGTGCCCACCCTTATTTGACGCCGGACAAAAAGATCGATGGTGCGGTGCTGGTACTGGTTGACATTGACGTGCTTAAAAAGGCCGAGCGCGAGATCATGCAGGCGCGCGATTACGCCGAGGCCACGCTGCGCACCGCGCCCATTCCGCTGCTGGTGCTGCGCGCCGACTTCCGCGTGAACACTGCGAATAAGGCCTTTTACAATGACTTCCGGCTGACCCCTGCCGAGACCGAGGGCCGCTCGATTTATGAAATTAGTAATGGCGCGTGGGATATCCCCAAATTGCATGTACTGCTGGAAGACATCCTGCCCCGCAACAGTTTCTTTAACGACTTCGAGGTAACCCACGACTTTCCCGGCATCGGTCAACGTATCATGCTGTTCAACGCACGCAGGCTGGACAATGCCGAGGGCATGCCGCAACTGATTGTGCTGGCCATCGAAGACGTCACTGAGCGGCTAACACTCCAAGCCACCCTGCACGCCTCGGAAAAACGTTACCGGCGGCTGTTTGAAGCGGCCAAAGACGGCATCCTCATCGTTAACCCGGTGAGCCGCAAGATCATTGATGTCAATCCGTACATGACGCAGTTGCTGGGCTACGCGCGCGAGCACTTCCTGGGCAAGGAACTCTGGGAAATCGGCCTGATCGAGGACGAAGCTGCCAGCATCGCCGCTTTTGAGCAATTGCAACAAACCGGCTATATTCATTATGAAGACTTGCCGCTGGCAACCCAGGACGGCGAGCGCCGCGAGGTCGAGTTCGTCAGTAATCTGTATCAGGAAGACGACCATAAAATCATTCAGTGCCACATCCGCGACATCACCGAGCGCAAGTGCACGGAGGCCCTGCTGACGGGGCAGCGCCGGGCGCTGGAGATGCTTACCCACGGTGCCAGCCTCGCCGAGGTGCTGGAGTCGCTGGCGCGCACGGCGGAGCAGCAGTCTGCGCAGACCCTGGCCAGTATCCTGCTGCTGGACGAGGACGGTCTGCATCTGCGCCATGGCGCCGCGCCCAGCCTGCCGGATAGCTATAATCAGGCCATTGATGGTGTTGCCATCGGGCCGGCAACAAGCACCTGCGGCGTGTGCGCGTACACCGGCAAAGCGGTCATCACGCCGGATATCGCGACCGATCCCAACTGGACGGCCTTCAGAGACTTGGCGCTGGGCGCCGGTTTGCACGCCGCCTGGTCCACGCCCATTCTCTCCGGCAAGGGCAAGGTCATGGGCACCTTCGGCATTTACTTTCGTAAAGCCCGCCAGCCCACGGCCGCGGAGCAGCGCAGCATAGAGATGCTGGCGCACACCGCCGCCCTCGCGCTGCAACGCGCGCAGGCCGAAGATATCCTGCTCCACAACGCGTCGCATGATGCGCTCACCGGCCTGCCGAACAAGGCGATGTTCCTGGAACTGGTGAATCACGCCATAGGCCGTGCGGCGCGCCGCAAAGACTACCTGTTTGCCGTGCTGTTCCTCGACCTGGACCGTTTCAAGGTCATCAATGACAGCCTGGGGCATCTGGCAGGCGACCAGTTCCTGGTCGAGGTCGCCAAGCGCCTCAACGCCGGCTCGCGCCCCGGCGATACCCTGGCGCGGTTCGGCGGTGACGAGTTCACTGTGCTGCTGGAAGATATTACCGATGAGAAAGAAGCCATTCAGGTAACTGAACGCATTCAAAAAGAGTTGAGCCGGCCTTTCATGCTGGGCGAGGAAACGCTCCATACTACGGCGAGCATCGGCATTACCCTGAATACGCCCGGCCATAATAATGCGGAGGATATTGTACGCGATGCGGACATCGCCATGTACCGCGCCAAGGCCTTAGGCCGCGCGGGCTATGAGTTATCCGACAAAGATATGCATACCTACGCCTTTAAACTCTATGAGCTTGAGGGCGATCTGCGCCGCGCCATCGAACAGGAAGAGTTTTTCGTCCATTACCAGCCGGTGGTGAGCATGAATACCGGTAAGATCATCTCGGTAGAGGCCCTCGCCCGCTGGCAACATCCGCAACGCGGGATTGTCGATCCGGAAGAATTTATTCCGCTCGCGGAAGAGACCGGCCTGATCAGGGTCATCGGTGAAGATTTGTTGCGCATGGCTTGCCTCCAACTCAAGGAGTGGCAGCGTGCGGGTTATCCGGCACTCAAGATAGCCGTGAATTGTTCGGCCTTGCAGTTCCAGGATAAGAACCTGGCCGGAATGATCAAGGCCGTGCTTGCGGAGACGCTCATCGACCCCGCCAGTTTGATACTGGAGATTACCGAAAGCGTGGCCATGAAACACATCGATACGAGCATGGCTATTCTGCGTGAACTAGATGCCATGGGCGTGCAGATTACCATCGATGATTTCGGTACCGGTTACTCTTCATTCTCTTACTTAAAACGCTTCCCCATTACGACACTAAAAATTGATCGATCCTTTGTGCACGACATGGCACACGAGAGTTCTAATGCCTCCATCAGCGCCGCCATCATTTCCATGGCGCACAGCCTCAAATTGCAGGTGATCGCGGAGGGGGTGGAAACGGCGCAGCAACTGGCCTTATTGCGCTCCCTGCGCTGCGACGGCATCCAAGGATTTCTGTTCAGCCAGCCGCTACCCGCGCAGGATGTAATAGAATTACTGCGAAAAGACGGCGATCTACTAACAGACTGGGCGCACCACAGAAAGGATAGCCCTGTAAGGGTCAATTGAGGACACTCTAAAAATTCAAATTTCCGTCATTCCCGCCCCCGGATCACGTCCGGGGTGACGCGGGAATCCAGAAGCTACCGATTTATCACCCGTTCCCAAATGCTGGATTCCCGCCGGAGTTTATCCTGATCGAAGTCGAAGGGCGGGAATGACGAATTATTAGAGTCTCTCTAATGTCAGCCAGAACTTTTTACCCGCTACCGAGTCTAGCAACATAGAGGTGCGTTATTGCCGGAGTGGGACTAACGTAGCCTAAATCGGAGTACTATGGTGCGTAATACCCTGCTAAACATCATTGGCGTGTTCATTAACGTGGTCATGGTGCTTATCGCGCTATTCATTACTTACATCGTCATGACCGAAAGTTACCGCTAATTTCTTATAAAGCACGCCGCTATGGCGGGCATCGCCGGTTTATCGCCTGCTGTGGTTAGGTACTAAGCTTTACCTTCAGCTAAACTCCAATTATTGTAGTTGAATTAACACGCTGGTAGCGCCGCCGCCCAAGCAGACAACATTAGCGGCCAGCCGCCATGCGCTGCTATTACGATGTGGCTAAGCAGGCGGTTTAAGGGGCATTATGCAATATAAAGACTATTACAAAATCCTCGGCGTTGACCGTAATGCGAGCCAGGATGATATTAAAAAGATCTACCGCAAGCTTGCGCGCAAATATCACCCGGATGTCTCCAAGGAGAAAAATGCCGAGGAGAAATTTAAAGAGGTAGGCGAGGCCTACGAGGTGCTAAGAGACCCACAAAAACGCGCAGCCTATGATCAACTCGGCCCCCATCAAGCCGGGCAAACCTTCCGCCCGCCGCCCGATTGGGAACAGCGTTTTAGCCATGGCCGCGGCGCCGATTACAGCAATGTGGACTTTGGTGACTTATTTTCGGAGTTGTTTGGCATGGGTGCGGGTGGCGCCACACAGCGCGGCCATCCCGGCAGGCGGGGAGCCGCCGCCCAGCCGGGCCAAGACTATGAAGCGACGGTGCATATTAGTTTGGAGGATGCCTATCGCGGCGCCGAGGTCAGCCTGGATCTGAGCGTGCCCGAATATACTGCCAACGGCATGGTGCGGCGCACGCCTAAAACCATTAAGGTGCGCATTCCCAAGGGTGCAACAGACGGCCAGAGATTGCGCGTCCCCGGCAAGGGCGGCAAGGGAATAAATGGCGGGGCTAACGGTGATTTATATCTTAATATCGTATTGCACCCGCATCCACTGTTTAAGGCCAGCGGGCACGATCTCTACCTCGACGTGCCGGTCACTCCATGGGAAGCGGCGCTGGGCGCGAACATTGAGGTGCCTACCATGGAAGGCAATGTGCGCCTTAAAATCAAACCGGGCACGAAGGCGGGCCAAAAATTGCGCCTAGCCGGCAAGGGCCTGCCGACACCCGGCAGCGGGCACGGCGATTATTACGCCGTATTGCAAATTGTTACACCTACAGTGCTCAGCGACAAAGAAAAGCGGCTGTTTGAAGAACTAGCCCAAGCGTCCACCTTCAATCCGCGTGGACACTTCGGAGGGCTGTCGTCATAATGTAAAGGAGAGCGGGCGCAGACCGTGCTCCCCTCGAATAAACACCGTCGGTTACATCTGTTCAAACAAATGGGACACTTCCAGCGTAAGGAGGGCACCATGCAACTGCGCAAGGCATTACTGCTGCTGATACTGCTCATCATGCCGACCATGGCATCGGGCGAGTTCGCGCTCACCGTCCTCGCCGGCCAGAGCACGCGCAATCACTGGGAAGATTTTTTTATTTCGCCCGGCTCCTTGGACTTCGCCTCCTCCGGCCTGCTGTTGGGAGCGCTGTCTACACCGGTGGCCCGCTATTGGAACGACGATCTAACCTTGGAGGTGGAGGGGCAAGTGGCCAAGCACTTCGGCGAACAAACCCACTGGGAAGTGAACGCGCCGGTGGTGGCGCGTTGGCATCGCTTTCCCTGGAACGAGACAGTCGCCACCACGGCCGCCTTCGGCGTAGGACCATCCTGGTCCAGCCGCACCCCGCCGCTGGAAGTGGAGGTGCGCGGCGACAGTCAGCCTTGGTTATTCCACTGGTTTATGGAATTGACCCTGGGGCCGCCGGGCGCGGAGTGGTCGGCGTCTCTGCGTCTGCATCATCGCTCCACGGGATTTGGACTGGCGGGCGATAACGGTGGCCTCGACACCTTAGCGATCGGCATCAGGAAAACGTTCTGACACTGAATCCGCAGCAGATTCCTCTGGTATCTTTATAAACTGCGCAGGCCGCGCGCAAGATCGGCCTTGAGGTCTTCCACGTCTTCCAGGCCCACGCCGATGCGGAGCAAGCCTTCGGTGATGCCCGCCGCGGCGCGCGCCTCGGGCGTGAGGCGGTGGTGTGTGGTGGAAGCGGGATGCGTGATGGTGCTCTTGCTGTCGCCGAAGGTAGCGGTGATGGAGATAATATGCGTGGCGTCGATCACCTCCCACGCCGCCTCGCGCCCGCCCTTTATCTCGAATGCGAGCACACCGCCAAAGGCCGACTGCTGACGCGCCGCCAGCGCGTGTTGGGGGTGCGATTTGAGGCCGGGGTAATACACGCGTGTGACCGCAGGATGCGCCTCCAGCCATTGCGCCAGTTCCAGGGCACTGGCACTGTGCGCGGCCATGCGCAAGCGCAAGGTCTCTAAACCCTTGAGATAGATCCAGGCGTTGAACGGGCTCATGCTCGGCCCGGCGGTGCGCAGGAAGCTGTAAATATCGCCGCCCACCAGTTTCTGGCTGCCGATAATAGCCCCGCCCACGCCACGCCCTTGGCCGTCGATATATTTGCTCGCCGAGTGCACTACAATATCCGCGCCTAATTTAAGCGGTTGTTGTAGTGCAGGGGTGCAGAAACAATTATCCACTACCAAGAGGCAATTATGCCGATGGGCGATATCCGCCAGCGCCGCAATATCCGCTATTTCGCT
>DATECT010000208.1:0-4565 GCA_035286765.1 Gammaproteobacteria bacterium | reverse complement strand
GTGCGCACGCGTCAGGGAATTATCGGAGCGGTTTTTCACACCCAAGCAGCGCGGCGGGAAGAGGCCAATATAGCAATGCGTGCCGAGCAATTATTGGACTACGTCGGCATTCAATCCCAGGCCATGCACCTGGCGAAGCATCTCAGTTATGGTGACCAGCGCCGCCTCGAAATCGCGCGCGCACTCGCCACCGATCCTTCGCTGCTGGCCTTGGATGAACCGGCAGCCGGCATGAATATGAGCGAGACGGAAAGTTTAAAACAACTATTGCAAAAAATTCGCGCGGATGGGGTAACCATTTTGCTGATCGAACATGATGTGAAGCTGGTCATGGGGCTGTGCGACCGGGTCATTGTGCTCGACCACGGCCAGAAGATCGCGGAGGGGCCGCCTGCGCAAGTGAAGTGTGATCCGCGCGTCATCGAGGCCTATCTGGGCGGACCCGCCGTATGAGCGTGCATGACCCATTATCAGGCAGGCGTCGATGAATCTGCTGGAAGTAAACAACCTGGTCGTTGCCTATGGCGAGATCCGCGCGGTCAAGGGCATTAGTCTGGAGATCAAGGCGGGCGAGCTGGTATGTTTAATCGGCGCCAATGGCGCGGGTAAGACCACCACTCTCAAGGCCTTGTGCGGCCTGCTACGCCCCGCTGCGGGGAATATTGTTTATCAGGGCGAATCGCTTGCCGGGCAGCCAAGCCATGTGTTATTGCAGAAAGGCATTGCACTAGTCCCGGAGGGGCGCGGCATTTTCGGGCGCTTGAGCGTGGAAGAGAATCTGGAGATGGGGGCCTATACTCGCAACGATGGCGCAGCGATCAAGCAAGACAAGGAACGCATGTACGGCCTGTTTCCCATCTTGTTCGACAGGCGTGCGCAAAAGGCCGGCACCTTATCCGGCGGCGAGCAGCAAATGCTGGCCATCGGTCGGGCCTTAATGTGCCGTCCCAAACTGCTATTGCTGGATGAGCCCAGCATGGGCTTGGCCCCATTATTAGTGGAGAAGATATTCCAAACTATTGTGCAAATTCGTAGCGAGGGCGTAACCTTGCTGCTGGTGGAACAAAATGCCAAGCGTGCCCTGGAAATTAGCCAGCGTGCCTACGTGCTGGAGAATGGGTTGATTAGCTTGGCGGGTTCGGCACAGTCTTTATTGAATAATCAGAGCGTGCGGTGTGCGTATTTGGGTGAATAGGCCCAATAAAGCCTGACCTCAGCAAGCCATCTCGCCGATTATTAACTTGGCAATAAAATACATCCATGTATTTTATGGCCGTCGCCAGGGCCGGTACACGCCCTTTGTGCTTTACCATCCTGGTTTCGCACAAAGTCCAGGGTGTGCATCCTGCACACCCGCTCGTTGCGTTGTAACTCGCCCCTGGCTCACGCGGCTTAGGGCCGCGGCAAGGCATCCTTGCCTTGCTAGTTAACCCGGCAATATTCATTGCCGGGTTAACTAGCAAATGTGATTATTTCGTGATGATTATTTGCCGAGTCTAATTCATGCTATTGAGCATCAGTGGCAGGGTGGGGCTTTCTCACGTAGACGCGGTGTGTTTCATCGAAATGAGTAGTAAAAGGTAACTATTATGGTGCAGAGCGTTGGCAGATCAAAATTCTGGATTAAGCTGTTTATTGCATTTATTTTTGTGGGCGGGTTTGCCGGCTTTTTTATAGCAGGCGGTGATCAATGGCTGACGCTGGAAACATTAAAAACTCAGCGTGACTGGCTGCTTAGCTACACCCAAGATCATTACCTGGTTAGCCTGTTAGTTTGCATGTTGATCTATACCAGCGCGATCGCCCTGAGTATTCCGGGGGCAATTATTCTGTCCCTGACGACGGGTTTTATTTTTGGCCGCTGGGCGGGGACATTGATTATCATTTTTTCGGCTACTCTGGGCGGCACCATCGTATTTCTTGCCGTGCGCTATCTATTTGCCGAAGTCGTCCAGAGGCGCGTAGGCGGCGTTATTAAAAGGCTCATCGCGGGATTCAGTAAGGATGCTTTTCATTATCTGTTATTCCTGCGCCTGGTGCCGGTGTTCCCGTTTTGGCTGATTAATCTGGCCGCGCCGCTGGCCGGCGTTAGGCTGCGTACCTATATAATCGCCACTGCCCTGGGCATCATACCGGGCAGCTTTGTATTTGCTAACTTAGGCGAATCCTTGGGACGCATCGACTCGCTAGGGCAGTTGCTGTCCTGGCAAATGGCCAGCGCGTTTATCTTGCTTGGACTGTTTGCCCTAATTCCTATTATTATTAAAAAGAGCCGTGCCAAAAAGCTGCTCAATAAATCACTAGAAAATTCCATTTAATACCTAAAAACACCAGGTAAGCATTATGACACTTAGTATGTTGCTGGTCGGTCTGCTGGTGTTGGCACTGGCCTGGGCAAACGGCGCCAACGATGTCTCTAAAGGAGTGGCCACCTTGGCAGGCGGCGGTGTCGCCAATGCCACGCGCGCCTTGTTATGGGGCACATTTTGTACGGTGTTAGGCGGGCTTGCCGCGCTAGGCTGGGGCGGCGTGCTGGTCAGCACCTTTAGCAACGGCTTTTTACAGACGGGTTTTCCGTTCAGCTTGAGCTTCGTTGCAGGTGTTATGGTAGGGGCGGCGGCGTGGGTATTCCTGGCCACGCGCCTCGGCCTGCCAGTCTCGACCACCCATGCCTTGCTCGGCGGCGTAGTCGGGGCGGCCTTGGTGGTGGCCGGGCCGGCGGGGTTGCACAGCGTCGCCATAGCCAATAAGGCGTTAGTGCCCTTGCTGCTCAGCCCGCTGCTGGCCATCGTGTTTTGCTGGGGCTTGTTGTTGCTGATGAGATTCGTTGAGAAAAAGATTCCCGCGTGGAGCCCGGGCTGCTGCGTTAAAGAAGAGTGGCGGAAAAACCCCTTCGTCTGCGCCGGCAACGCCCGGCAATTACCGTTGCCCTGGGTGCAAAAGGTCTGGGTCGGCCTGCACTGGTTGAGCAGCGGCGCGACCAGTTTCGCGCGCGGTTTAAACGATGTGCCTAAGATAGCCGCCTTTCTGGTATTGGTAATAGCCCTGGCGCCGGGCGCGTCAACTGCGGCAACTCAGCACGGCACCCTCTGGTCTATTGCGGCCGTCACGCTGGTGATGGGCTTGGGCAGTTTATGGGGCGGCCTGAAGGTGCTGCAAGTATTGGCGCATAAGGTCACGGCGATGGATACTCGCACCGGTTTAGTTGCCAATGTGGGCACCTCGTTGCTGGTGATCGCTGCCACGCCGCTGGGCCTGCCGGTATCCACCACCCATGTGAGCACCGGCGCATTGATGGGCATCCGTTGGGCAGGCAGCGTCAAACCCGCGCAGGGCGATGCGCTTAAATTAATCCTGTTCGGCTGGGTAATTACCCTGCCGGTGGCGGCGGCTTGCGCGGCACTAAGCGCCGGTTTGTTCGGATTATTCTAATTCTAGGGCCTGTTTTAGCGAGGCATTATGCACCAGACTTTACCGCTGTTGGCAAAAACCGATTTTCCGCCGCTGCGGCGCGCGCGCCTGGAAACCTTGCAGGTCAACCTCGGGTATTTGTGCAATCAGTCCTGCCTGCATTGCCATGTCAACGCCGGGCCGGGCCGCAAGGAGATCATGGCGCGCGAGACGGTTGATCAGGTTTTGAATTATCTGCGCGTATCCAAGGCGAGCATCCTTGACCTTACCGGCGGCGCCCCAGAGATGAATCCGTATTTTAAGGAGCTTGTCATGGCTGCGCGTGCGCTGGGCGTGCGCGTGATCGACCGCTGTAATCTGACCATCCTGGAGCAGCCCGGTTTTGAAGACATGGCGCAATTCCTCGCCGACCAGCAAGTGGACATTACCGCCTCGCTGCCCTGTTACCTGGAAGATAATGTCGATCAGCAGCGCGGCGACGGGGTCTTCCAGGCCAGCATGCGTGTGTTGCAGCGGCTCAACCAGTTAGGCTATGGGCAGCCCGGCAGCCGGCTCATGCTAAACCTCGTTTATAATCCTACTGGCCCTTATCTGCCGCCGCCGCAAGCCGCCCTGGAGCAGGATTACAAGCGCGAGTTGTTTGCCCGCTACGGCATTGTCTTTAATCAATTATTCACGCTCGCCAATATGCCCATCCAGCGCTTCGGTAGCACGCTGATCTCGAAAGGGCAGTTTCACGATTACATGACCCTGTTGCGCAGCGCGCATCAAGATAGCAATCTCGCCACCGTCATGTGCCGTTCGATTATTAGCATCGATTGGCAGGGCTATGTCTATGACTGCGATTTTAACCAAATGCTCAAGCTGCCGTTACAGAGCAATTTCAGTAACAAGCCGCGCCTACACCTGAGCGATCTCATGGGGCATAATCTGGAAGGCCAGCCGATTGTAACCGGCGACCACTGCTATGGCTGCACGGCGGGGCAGGGGAGCAGTTGCGGCGGGGCGCTGGTTTAAATCTAATAGCGCACGCAAAGACGCTAAAGCATTCTCACGCAAAGACGCTAAGCCGCAAAACACGCTAAATAATGATAGCGTAAACAATATGAATTCCCGTCATTGCGGGATGATGCTACTGAATTAACTCAAGTTTT
>DATECT010000207.1:0-9225 GCA_035286765.1 Gammaproteobacteria bacterium | reverse complement strand
GAATATCATGCGCGCCATGGGGTAATCCTCCCATCATTTCTAAAAAGTACTGCCGCTAACCCCGCCCGCGTGCACGGCTAGAGCCGTGACTATGCGCAACGGCCCCGCTGCGCTGGCCCTGCGTGTTGCGCCGCCCGCCTTTGCGCGGGCGTGCGGGCACGGTCTCGAGTTCGAACTTCTCCGGCGGCAACGGTTTGATCAGCAAGCCATCGCTGATGCGTCCCACCGGCATCTTCCGGCCTATGTATTCTTCGATATCCATCAGCGAGAAGGCGTACTGCTCGCATACAAAACTGATGGCGTCGCCGCTGGCGCCGGCGCGTGCCGTGCGGCCAATGCGGTGTACATAATCTTCCGCATCTTGCGGCAGGTCATAATTGAATATGTGGCTGACGGCGGGAATATGCAGGCCGCGCGCGGCAACGTCAGTGGCCACCAGTATGGCCAACTCGCCGCGCTGAAACTGGGCCAGCAAGCTCTCGCGCTTGCGCTGCGGCACGTCGCCGGAGAGAATCGCACTGGTGTAGCCGTTCGACATCAAATAGCCCCACACCTTTTGCGCAGCGACCTTGGTGTTGACGAATACGATACTGCGCTGCGGGTCCATTTGCTTGAACAGGCCCAGCAGCAGGGCGATCTTCTCGTCCTCGCCGACGTGATACAACAGCTGCGTGACCTTGTCGGCGGTGACCTTCTCCGGCTCGATCTCGATCAGCTTGGCATTGTTCATGTGCTCATAGGTAAGCTCGATGACGCGATGCGACAAGGTGGCCGAAAACAGCATGTTCAGGCGCTTCTCGGGCGGCGGCATGCGGCGCAGCAAAAAGCGCACGTCTTTAATAAAGCCGAGATCGAACATACGGTCGGCCTCGTCCAGCACCATGGCCTGCACCACCTTCAGGTCAAACACATGCTGCTTGAGATAATCGATCAGCCGCCCCGGCGTGCCGATCAGGATATCGACGCCCGCCTCCAGCATGGTGCGCTGGCTCTCGTAGCCGGTGCCGCCATACACCAGCCCCAGCTTAAGCCCGGTATGCCTGCCTAGCACCTCGGCATCCTTGTGGATCTGCATGGCCAGCTCGCGGGTAGGCGCCAGGATAAGAGTGCGCGGTTGATTCGTCTTACGCTGCGGACTCGCCGGTTGCTTTAATAGCCGGTTCATCACCGCCAGCAAAAAGGCCGCGGTCTTGCCGGTGCCGGTCTGCGCCCTGCCCGCCACGTCCTTGCCTTGCAGCGCCAGCGGCAGGCTTGCGGCCTGAATGGGTGTACAATAGGCAAAACCCGCCTCTTCAATACCGGTTAATAATTCCGCGGGCAGGTCAAGGCTGGAAAAGGCAACGTCTGTTAAGTGTTTCTCGCTCATACCCTCACAGCATAGCAGAATTGCGCCGCGCCTGCGCGACCGTAACGTCGGCAACACCCTTGTGGCAGGCGGCCAAGACAACGGCAGGGGGCGCAGGGGCAGCCGTCCCGCCCAGCATGACCGGGGGCGCCTACACTGCAACTCCGTCATTAGACTTGAAATAATTTGCCAAATCGGCTCAAATGTATATATAAGCTAAGGTTGTTACGTCGGGACAGCCTCAGACACTAATTCAGCCCTTTTCCCTAACCCGATGCGAGGCAAACGACGTGAGCGAATCTATCGTATATGTTACCGATGCAAACTTTGAGGACGAAGTCCTTAAGGCAGCAGGGCCTGTGTTGGTGGATTACTGGGCCGATTGGTGCGCCCCCTGCAAAATGATTGCACCGATACTCGATGAGATCGCCACGGAATACGTGGGCAAGATTAAGATTGCCAAGCTGAATATCGATCAAAACCCGGCCACGCCGCCCAAATTCGGCATACGCGGCATCCCCACCCTCATGCTATTTAAGAACGGGAATGTAGAGGCCACCAAGGTCGGCGCATTATCCAAGTCGCAACTCACGGCGTTTATCGACACCAACCTATAAGTCCTTGGCGAGGAATATTAGTCAAATTAAGTACTAGACGCCAGTATGTGTTAGTGGTAGTGTTATACCTGATGTAAGTTTAAGAGGCCTCACGAACCAAGAAGTTGGCTTTAACAAGGCGCAGTGACTCACCACCGTCTGCTCTAACAATAACCAGCCAGGCAAAGCTGCTCACCCAATAAAGACAAAATCCGCCGTTTCGTGACTCTCTCTTAAAGCAGAACCCTGCCCTCACCGGCAACCCCCCAACCATAGTCGCATAATTCCAAGCAGCCGTTTTGGACGCATCGCCGCACCTCGCCCGTTATCCACTGAAAGCAGACACGCATGAATCTTACTGAACTCAAACAAAAAACCGCCGCAGACCTGATAGACCTGGCCCAATCGATGGGCATCGAGGGCATGGCCCGATCACGCAAACAAGACGTGATCTTCGCCATCCTCAAGGCGCACGCGCAAAAAGGCGAAGACATCTTCGGCGACGGCGTGCTGGAAATCCTCCAAGACGGCTTCGGCTTCCTACGTTCGGCGGACAGCTCCTACCTGGCCGGCCCGGACGACATCTATGTTTCGCCCAGCCAGGTGCGGCGCTTCAATTTACGCACCGGCGATACCGTCTCCGGCAAAATCCGCCCCCCCAAGGAAGGCGAGCGCTATTTCGCCCTGCTCAAAGTCAGCGAGATCAATTTTGATCTCCCGGAAAATGCCAAGAATAAGGTGCTGTTTGAAAATTTGACACCGCTGTTCGCCAATGAACGGCTCACCCTGGAGCAGGGTAACGGCAGTACCGAAGACATTACCGCGCGCGTGATCGACCTCATCTCGCCCATCGGCAAGGGCCAGCGCGGCCTGATCGTCTCCTCGCCCAAGTCGGGCAAGACCATGATGCTGCAGAATATGGCGCAGTCCATCGCCGCCAACCATCCCGAGTGTTACCTGATCGTATTGCTGATCGACGAACGCCCGGAAGAAGTTACCGAGATGGCGCGTTCGGTCAAGGGCGAAGTAGTCTCCAGCACCTTCGACGAACCGGCCAGCCGTCATGTGCAAGTCGCCGAAATGGTCATTGAAAAGGCCAAGCGGCTGGTCGAGCACAAACGCGACGTGGTGATTTTGCTCGACTCCATCACCCGCCTCGGGCGTGCCTACAATACGGTGATACCGTCGTCCGGCAAGGTGCTGACCGGCGGCGTGGACGCCAACGCCCTGCAACGCCCCAAGCGCTTCTTCGGCGCGGCGCGCAACATCGAGGAGGGCGGAAGTTTAACGATTATCGCCACCGCTCTGATCGACACCGGCTCGCGCATGGATGACGTCATTTACGAAGAATTCAAGGGCACGGGTAATATGGAAATACACCTGGACCGCAAAATCGCCGAAAAACGCATCTACCCCGCCATCCACATCAACCGCTCCGGCACCCGCCGTGAAGAACTCCTCACCAAGCCCGACGAACTGCAAAAAATGTGGATACTGCGCAAGCTGCTACACTCGATGGATGAGTTGGCGGCAATGGAGTTCCTACTGGATAGGCTCAAGGCCACCAAGACTAACGCGGAATTTTTTGATTCGATGAAGCGCTAGCGGGTAAACGGTAAACAGTGAACGGTAATGGGTGAATAAAAAAACAAAGTAGCGTGTGCCATGCGCATGAATTGACAAAGAAAGTTTGAACCGTGCGCACGGCGCACGCTACAGACTTCGCTTCGATGAGGCGGTAATGTGTGAAGGCAAAACCCCTCACCCATCACTCATTACCCATGGCCCATCACCACCCTTAGTGTGAATTCAAACCCTTCAAGGTAACGCTCACCGGCTTGGCATTCCAAATCTTTTCCGCGTACTCATGGATGGCGCGGTCGCTGGAAAACTTTCCCATACCGGCCACATTCAAGATCTCACGCCGTGTCCACTCTTCCGGGTCCCGATAAAGCTGCTCCACTTTTTCGTTGCACTCCATGTACGAGGCGTAGTCGGCGAGCAGCAGATAGTAGTCGCCCCCCTGCGTGAGTGATTGGAAAATCGGTTGATAGAGGTCCGGCTCGTTGGGCGAAAAGAATCCGCAGCCGATCATATCGAGCGCCTGCTTCAACTCCTGATTGCCGTGGTAATAATCCCATGGATTATAGCCGCTGGCGCGCAGTTGCGCCGCCGCCTCGGTGGTCAACCCGAAGATAAAGAAATTCTCCGCACCCACTTCTTCGCGTATTTCGATATTGGCGCCGTCCAAGGTGCCGATGGTCAAAGCGCCGCTGAGGGCAAACTTCATATTACCCGTGCCCGAGGCCTCGGTGCCAGCCGTCGAGATTTGCTGGGAGAGTTCGGAGGCAGGGAAGATGTCCATCGCCGTTGACACATTGTAGTTGGGTATGAATACCACTTTTAAGCGGTCGCCCACTACCGGGTCGTTATTCACGAAATCCGCCACATCATTAATCAATTTAATAATCAGCTTGGCCATCGCATAGCCGGGAGCGGCCTTGCCGCTGAAGATCACGGTGCGCGACACGAAATCGCCGCCGGGATTGGCGCGGATACGGTTATAGAAGGTGATTACCCGTAATACATTGAGCAATTGCCGTTTGTATTCATGGATACGCTTTACGTGTATGTCAAACAAGGAGTCTACGTTGACATCGATGCCAAGCCGCTCCTTGATCAAGGCCGCGAGCCGCTCTTTATTGGCACGCTTCACGGCGCGGAATTTTGCGCGGAAGTCCGCATCGTCCGCCCACGCCTTCAGCTTTTTTAATTCTTCCAGATGGGTAGTCCAACCGCTGCCGATCTGGCCGGTGATCAGTTTGGCCAAGCCGGGATTGGCCTGATTCAGCCAACGACGCGGGGTAATGCCGTTGGTGATATTGATAATCCTGCCGGGGAACAGGCGGTCAAAATCGGCAAAGATGGTGGTCCTCATTAAATGGGTGTGCAGCGCAGAGACGCCGTTCACCTTATGGCTGCCCACGAAGGCCAGATGCGCCATGCGGATAGAACGCTCGCCCTCTTCATTAATAATGGACATGCGCCGCAGCACATCCATATCGCCGGGGAAGTGATGCATAACATCCCTCATGAAACGGTGATTGATCTCGTAGATGATCTGCATATGGCGCGGCAGCATGGATTCGAACTGGCTGGCCGGCCAGCTCTCCAATGCCTCGGGCAATAAGGTGTGATTGGTGTAGGCGAAGGTGCGCACGGTGATGTCCCAGGCGCGCTCCCAATCCAAGTGATGTTTGTCCAGCAGGATGCGCATCAACTCGGGGATGGCAATCGACGGATGGGTGTCGTTAAGCTGGATAGCCACCTTATCCGGCAGCGCGTCAAAGGAGTCATAGCTCTTCTGAAAGCGGCGCAGTATGTCTTGCAGCGAGGCGCATACAAAGAAATACTGCTGCTTCAGGCGCAACTCCTTGCCGCGCGAGGTGGAGTCGTCCGGATACAGCACCTTGGAGATATTCTCCGAGGCATTTTTATCCTCCACCGCCTTGAGATAATTGCCGTCGTTAAAATATTGCAGATTGAAATCGCGGGTCGATTTGCTCGTCCATAGCCGCAGATTATTCACAGTATTGGTTTGGTAGCCGGGGATGGGGGTATCGTAGGCCATCGCGAACACCTCCTCGGCATCTACCCATTGGTAGTGCGAGCGCCCGTTTTCATCGTTGTAATCCACCACGCGGCCATAAAACTTAACCAAGCAATGTGCGCCCGCGCGCGCAAATTCCCAGGGATTACCATAGCGCAGCCAGTTGTCGGGTTTTTCCACCTGATAACCGTTCTCGATGCCTTGGTTAAACATGCCGTATTCGTAGCGAATGCCGTAACCGAATCCGGGCAGGCCAAGCGTGGCCATGGAATCCAAGAAGCAGGCCGCCAACCGGCCCAAGCCGCCGTTGCCTAGCCCCGCATCGCTCTCCAGTTCGCCGATTTCTTCCAAACTCAGACCGATGTCATGCAGGGCCTGATAACATTCCTCCAGGAACCCCATGCTGAGCAGGCTGTTGGTTAGGGCCCGCCCCATGAGGAATTCCAGCGACAGGTAATACACCCGTTTTACATCTTCCTTGTAATAGGTGCGCATGGTCTCCATCCAACGCTCGATGAGGCGGTCGCGCACCACATAGGCGAGCACATTGAACCAGTCGTGGTCCATGGCGGTAATGAGATCCTCGCCCGCCGAATACTCCAAATGGTTGGCCAAGGAACGCTTAATGGACTCTACATCTAGCCCTAAATTGTCATATTTAAATGACCACATCTTTTTAGTTATCACACCCGTCTCCATGGGCCGCCCTTCCCAAGCGGCACCTTTAACCCCATCATTGGGACCGTAACCCTGGCTTCCGCCGGCGGTTACACGCCCCATTGCGAATTGCTTCGCGCCTTGTTTTCAGTCTTGAAACCTATATCAGCCGGTCAACATCTCCCCGTGTTATTCAAGCCTCTAGCAATATTTGGGCCTGCAACTAAATGCGCTAAAAAACGTCTGATACTATACTTGTTCTAAGCTATACTATAAAAATATAACCATAACAGGGGATATTATGAATTCTGCCTTCGATTGGGATATCGATTTTGATGAGTGGTGCGCCTTGGCCAGTACCGATCCGCATAGCTTCGAAAAACAACGGCAACACCTTGTTAATGCGGTTATTGACAGCGTCCCGGAAGATAAGCAATTGCGGCTGCGCCGGTTACAATGGCGTATCGACAAGGTGCGCGAGACCTCCGGCAGCCCATTAGCCGCCTGCATCCGTATCTCAGATATGATGTGGGACGCGGTGATGGGCAAGGGTGGGTTGCGCGAAGCCCTGCATATTCTCAGCCAGGCCGAGCCGGAAGCGGTGCCGTTTATCCATAATAAGCCTAAGGCTACGGTGTTACCATTCCGCCCCCCCTGTAACTAACAGGCACACTCTACCCGTCAAAGCCTGGTCAAACAGCCTCTCCAGGAGAGAACTTAGGCCTTGACGCGCCCGAATTGTCGCTGGCGGGACAAGACGCATCCCTTCAGGTTGCGCCACTTCCCAAATTCGACTAAAATTAACGGCTTAAATTAGCGCTTAGCGGCGGCTGATGGCCGCCCCGCCAAAGAGATCAAGAGGTTTTTATGAAGACGGATATACATCCCACCTATAGTGAAGTTACCCTGACGTGTAGCTGCGGCAACACATTTAAAACGCGCTCCACGGTCGGCAAGGATCTGCACCTGGATATCTGCTCCGCCTGTCATCCCTTTTACACCGGGAAACAAAAAGTAGCCGACACCGGTGGCCGTGTGGATAAATTCCGCCAAAAATATGGCATAAAGAAATAGTCTGCGCATTTGGCCGGCCCCGGCCAAATGGTTTTGTGGTCAGTTTCATATCCGTGTTGGTACGTCTAGCACCCGCGCTTCTCTTGTGCTTGGAAAAGACCTTCGCCCATTTGCAGTATTACCACATTGCACCCGTTCCGTGCAGAAAAAACCCTACCCCCGCCCAAGCCAGGGGCTGATCACAGCTAATTATCCGCCACCGGGCACCGCTTAAAAATGCACTATGCGTTTAGAGAATTGTCCAACGGGTATGCTTAAAACCAGTACGCTGCTACGTGCCAGTCTGCTGTTGGCTAGCGCCCTGTTAGCCGCCTGTGCAACCAATCCCGTGTCGGGCAAAGAGGATCTGGTGCTGGCGTCTCAGGCCTCCGAGGTGGCGGAGGGGCGCCAGGCCCATGACGAGGTCATCGCCCATTACGGGCGCTATGATAATCCCGCCTTGCAGGATTTTATTCAGCAGGTCGGGCAGCAACTCGCCGCCAATAGCGACCGCGCCAATCTCGATTATCACTTCACGGTGCTCGACACCCCGGAAGTGAATGCCTTCGCCCTGCCGGGGGGCTATGTCTATATCACCCGCGGCATGCTCGCCTATCTCAATTCCGAGGCCGAACTGGCCGCCGTGCTCGGACACGAAATCGGCCATGTTGCGGCACGCCACAGCGTGCGCCAGCAAGCTGCCGCCAACGTGGCCAACTTGGGTTATTTGCTCGGCTCTATTTTGCTCCCGGAATTGGGCACCCCGGGCGCGCAACAATTATTCAATGTGGTGGGCGGGGCGGTGTTGAGCGGCTATGGCCGCGAGCATGAGCTGGAGGCCGATCGCCTGGGCGCGGAATACCTGGCGCGCAGCGGCTATGACCCGCAAGCGATTATTGAAGTGCTGGGCGTGCTTAAAAATCAAGAGAATTTCGAGCTGCAAGTCGCCAAGCAAGAAGGCCGCCCGGCGCGCACTTATCACGGGCTATTCGCCAGCCACCCCGATAACGATACCCGCCTGCAACAAGTCGTCGGCCAAGCCGAATCGCTCAAGGCCAGCGCCAATCCGCGCATCAACCATGCAGGCTTTGTGAAGATGCTGGATGGCGTCACCTTTGGCGACGGTGAGCGCGAGGGGGTGCGGCGCGGCAATAACTTTTACCATAAGGAGTTAGGCTTCGCACTGACCTTCCCCGAGGGTTGGCGCGTGGAAAATCAACCGGACCGGATCGTGGCACAGCCGCCCGGCGGCGATGCGCTGTTACAGATTAACTCGGAGGATGTGAGTGAGGGTCTGTCGCCACGCGACTTTATGCGCAACCGGCTCAAACTCGGGAACCTGCAGAAGGGTGAGGCCATCCAGCATCGCGGCATGCAGGGCTACACCGCCCTGGCACCGGCGCGCACCTCGCTGGGCGAGCGGTTAGCGCGCATTACCGTGCTGTATTTCAAGGACAAGGCCTATATCTTCGGCGGCGTGGGGGCCGACCCGGATAATCCCTTTACTTATGACGAAGACTTTATTAATACCGCCCGCAGCTTTCATGCACTCACCGCGCAGGAGCGGCCCCTGGCCGAGGCCTTGCACATCAAGGTCATCCAAGCCAAGGCCGGTACCAGCATAGCGGCTTTGGCCGGCAATTCGCGCATCCCCGACCACGCCGAGGAGCAATTACGGCTCATCAATCACCTCTACCCCGACGGTGAACCCGGCCCAGGCGACTTGATCAAGCTAGTAGAGTAAAATAATAAAATTATTAGCGCGACTGTTTGCGCCCCATACCTCCTTGAGATAAACCCTATATGTCTGATGACCTGAAAAAAGCCGCGCTGGATTATCACGCGTTGCCCGGCCCGGGGAAAATCGCGCTCGCCATCACCAAGCCCTGCGCCACTCAGGCCGAGTTGGCGCTGGCCTATACGCCCGGCGTGGCCGAGCCGGTGCGCGAGATTGCGCGCGACCC
>DATECT010000206.1:0-5810 GCA_035286765.1 Gammaproteobacteria bacterium | reverse complement strand
CCGCCCCCAAGGTGGCCACATCCGAAGAACTTGAATTCAATCCCGGCGACTGTCTGTCGCGCGCCTATGACTTAGTGCTGAACGGCACCGAGGTCGGTGGTGGTTCGGTGCGCATTCATCGCAGCGACATGCAAGCCGCGGTATTCCGTTTACTAGGCATCAACGACGAGCAGGCACAGGAAAAATTCGGCTTCCTGCTCGATGCCCTCAAATACGGCTGCCCCCCGCACGGCGGCATCGCCTTCGGCCTCGACCGCCTCGCCATGCTGATGACCGGCAGCGCCTCCATACGCGAAGTCATCGCCTTCCCCAAGACCCAAACCGCCGCCTGCCCGCTCACCAATGCGCCATCACCGGCCAGCGAGGTGCAGTTGCGTGAGTTGGGAATACGACTGCGGCAGCCGGCTGTAAAAGAACCTGCGGTAAAGTAATAGTAAATGTAGCGTGCGCCCTGCGCACGAGTCCAAACAAATCTAGAATCGTGCGCAGGGTGCACGCTACAGGTTGCTGTTTATGGGGAAGAGCCAGCTTATTAATTGATCCAACTCTATTCGGATGAATTAAGCGTGGCAAGCCTAGGGAACCTCTGCTTTATTCGTCATTCCGGGCGAACCCCCGCCTGCGCGGGGGTGACGGGGACGTCACCCCGGACTTGATCCGGGGCCCGGAATCCAGTGCTTTTAATTCAATGGATTGCTAGATTCCCGCTTTCGCGGGAATGACAAAAAAATAATTAATCAGAGCTTCCCGAACGCTGAACAAGAGATCCGCAGTCCCTCGGCATAATGAAATATAAAGATATCCTTGCAATTAAGATATGTAAGGATTTAGGTGTTCCTCCAATTAAGTAGAAGTAACGATTCCACCATCAGCGCCTGCCTGGCGTATCGGCAGGGTATGTCTCTAGTCCGGAATCAAACTGATTCTTTTTCCTCGCTTCTTATATCCACCCTATGTTTAGTTTAAAATAAGAAAATGGTAACGCTACCTATGCAGCATGACCCGTACTATCAAGATGAGCGCGTCTCCGGCAAAAGAACGCGGCAAAGCCGCGTCTCGAAAGGCTGCGTTCCGATACTTACCTATCGCGATGAAAGTTTCACCGATGAGGTTGCTCAGGCCACGCAGTCGGTCTGGGAGCAGGTGCACGACCTTATCCCGGATGTGGAATGGCTGCTCAAGGCGCCGCTGATTTATAAGATTAACCAACTCAAGCGCGAGCGTCGCGCCATTATCCTTGCGCATAATTATCAGGCCCCGGAAATTTTCTACGGCGTGGCCGATTTCGGCGGCGATTCCCTGGAGTTGGCGCGCCGCGCCGCTACCCTAGGTAAAGACGAAGCGCCTATCGTGGTGATGTGCGGTGTGCACTTCATGGCCGAGACCGTGAAAGTGCTTTCGCCCGAGCGCACCGTGATTATCCCTGATGTGGAGGCTGGCTGCTCGCTGGCCGAGTCCATCACCGCACGTGATGTGCAATTACTCAAGCAGCGTTATCCCGGCGTGCCGGTAGTGAGCTATGTAAATACCTCCGCCGAGGTAAAGGCCGAATCGGATTTTTGCTGCACCTCCAGCAATGCCGTGCAAATTGTGGAGGCCGCCGCGCAGGAATTCGGCACCCGGCAAGTGATTATGCTGCCCGATCAATATCTCGCGCAAAATACCGCGGCAAAGACTCATCTGGAAATCATAAGCTGGGCGGGCACCTGCATGGTGCACGAGCGCTTCACGCCCGAACAGATCCGCGATTTACGCGCGCAGTTTCCTGGCGTGCGCGTGCTGGCGCACCCGGAATGTCCGCCGGAAGTGTGTGCCGAGGCAGACTTCGTCGGCTCAACCTCGGGCATGATTCGTGACGTGAGCCAATCGGGCGCAGCCAAGGTGGTGATGATTACCGAATGCTCGATGGCCGACAACGTGGCCGCCGCCAACCCCGGCGTGGACTTTGTGCGTCCCTGCGTACTCTGCCCGCATATGCAGCGGATCACCCTACCGAAGATTCTCACCGCACTGCAAACTCTACAACCCCAAGTACGGGTGCCGGCTGATGTGATACCGCGCGCGCGCCGCGCGGTGGAGCGGATGCTGGAAGTCAGTAATACCCCAGGCCATTCTGCCTCAAGTCATAGCACACCCAACCCTTAAGGAATCTCTGAACAAATCAGAGATTCTCTAACGAGTTAACGTAGGGTGGGCACGTTGTTGGTGCCCACGGGAAACCCGCGTGGGCATATAAAGCACACCAACCCCGCCGCTGTTTTGATTCCGCGTGGGCACCAACAACGTGCCCACCCTACGCCTTTTACCACGGCAATTCTTTGCCATCGTAGTTGAAAAATTTCCCGGTGTCTTTCAGGGTAAAGCCGTCGATCACCTTACGCATGCCGTGCACGCTTACTTCCGGAGTAATTTCGGCGTTGGAGCCGCCCATGTCGGTTTTTACCCAGCCCGGATGCAAAACTAGCGCGCCGATTTTTCGAGGTTTGAGATCGACGGATAAACTTTTCATTACCGCATTCAAGGCAGCCTTGCTGGAGCGATAAGGATAGTAGCCGCCGCTGCGGTTATCACTCATGCTGCCCATTAAGCTGGTAACGGCCACCATCAGGCGCTTCTCGCTGCGCGCCACTTGTATGACAAAGGCCTCGGCCATTTTCGCGGCTGCAATAGAATTGACGCGAAAACTGTCTAGCCAGGCATCGTAATCAATGTCACCGAACATTTCGCCGCCATCTTGGGCAACGCCTGCATTGTTGAGTACGATATCAATGGGTTCGGGCGCCAGGTCGCCCGCTAATGCGTCGATTTGCTGGTGGTCTGTGACGTCGAGGCCGTGTACGCTCAGGTTTGGATAACGCGTCGTCAGCGAGCGTAGCTCGGGGACATTTTTAGGCGCGCGGCAACAGGCGTAGACGCGCCAATCTGCCTCAGCATATTGGCGCGCAAATTCCAGTCCCAAGCCACGGCTCGTGCCGGTGATGATAATGCTGGGCATTCCTGTTCTCCTTATTTATGGTGGCCTTGAAGGTGCAAGTATAAGAGTCGGATTACGGCCTGGCTATCCCACTTAAATGCTGCGAGCCAACGAGCACTTGTTCCAGCTCGGCAAAGCTTTGCACCCTGCCGGTGGGCTGAATATCCACGCCAAGCTGTTTGCCGATTTGGGTGGTGGAAAAAATGCCGCGGATGATATCGCCGTCGTTCGACGGATGCCGCTCCAATACCAAGCCATGCTGGCGGCCTGCTTCTTTTAAGGTCAGGATGATATCGCCTACCCGTGCGTGCGTAACTTCATCGATGTGCAGTACCTGAAGCCTCTCGGTCGGTGTCATGATGTGCTCAACACGGATATCCTCGCGCGGAACGCGCGCACGGGCAACGTAATTGACGGGCTTTTCGCCGAGCAAGTCGCGCGCGGTGATAACGCCCAGCACAGTATTGTAGGCGTTGATAACCAGCAGCAAGCGTACTTCGGCATGAATCATTTTTTGCAGGGCGGTGTTAATCGAAGCGTCGGCAGTGATGGTAACGGCTTTTACCCGCTTAAGGTCGGTCATCACGTCGAGCGCGGAACTCTCGGGCGTGACGCGTTTCGGCAAGCCTTGCTGATATTGGTGAAAAGAGGTATGGGGGTGTAGCGTGTGGGCGGTAAGCGCCTTGTAAGGTAGTAGCATGGAATCACCTCCCTGGTGGGCTACAGAGTACTAAACAAATAGCCATTATATTAAGACCGGGAATATGCTAAATCATTCCGGGTATTTCGCGTTTTTCCTGAAAGTGCAAGCCGGTACGGGCGGGTGCCTTTTACGGAACTGTTGCGGCCCGTGCCATTGTGACAGTATAGCGATATGGGCTCATTAAAAGACATAAAATGTGAGGCATATATGGACATAATAGCGGGCGTTAATTGGCGGCAAATGTTCATGCCGGGCATGCCTGTTGCCGAGATCATATTGCGCGGCACACTGGTTTACATTGGACTTATCACACTCATACGCGTTGTGTTAAAAGGGGAGGCCGGATCTGTCGGTGTGGTTGATTTGCTGATGATTGTGTTGATTGCGGATGCGGCGCAAAATGCCGTGGCGAATGATTACAAATCGGTGACGGACGGCTTTATTTAGGTGGCAACGATCGTATTCTGGAATTTTTCCTTCGACTGGTTGGGCTACCGCTATCCGCGATTTCGCCGGCTGTTATATCCAGCGGCATTATTGTTGATCAAGGATGGGCGCATATTGGACCGGAATCTGCGCAAAGAATTTGTGAGCCGGGAGGAGTTGATGTCGCAATTGCGTCAACAAGGCATCGATGATATTGCCAAGGTGAAGGAGGCGTGCATGGGGAGGGCGATGGCCATATCAGCGTCATAAAAAAGTAGTCTGCCCCTGCGGTCTACTCTACGCCGCGGGTTGCGGTAGCCGGTATCCCGGTTTTCTGTTCCACGGTTGCCATCATCAGGTAAGCGGCTAATGCAAAGGCCAGTGAGCTGATATAGGTATAGGGAAGGTCGGCGATGTAGGAGCCGTAAAACCAGACCACGGCCCCGCTAATGAGCGCGGCATACGCGCTCCTGGCGCCACCCACGCGCGTAAACAAACCGAATACGACGATAATAAATATCCCCGCCCCGCCGAATGCGGAGGCATCGTAAACCAGTTGATACACGCTGTCTGCGGAGAGTGCCAGCAGATAGGCGATCACGCCGAATACGATCACGCCTAGGCGCGCGATGCGCACCTTGTTTTGCTCGGTGGCATGGGGTAACAGCGGCACGATTAAATTGTGCGAAGTCAGCGCCGCCGCTGCAAGTAACGCGCTATCGACCGTGGAGAGAATGGCCGAGAGGAGGGCGCCGGCAAATAGTATGTAGAGCAAAGTGGGTAATTGTTGTTGCGCAATTAAAGGCAATATTTGTTCGCTGTCTTTCACATTAGGCATCACCGTAAAGGCCGCCAGGCCGATGATGACCGGGATCAGCCCGAACAGCAGATACAGGCCGCCGCCCATCAATGAGGCGCGCCGCGCGATGGCCGGTGAGCGTGTTGCGAGAATGCGCGCTACCATTTCTTGCGCCACCACTGAGCCTAGCATCGGCACGGCCCATTTTTCGGCAATCTCTAAAAACGATTTATCACCTCCGCCGAACAAATGCAGGCGCTCCGGTTGGATGGCGTGGGCGAGGGCCTCCACCCCGCCGATACTATTCGTGAATACCACCAGTATAACCACCAGACCTATTATCAAGGCGATGCCTTGCACCACATCGGTGATGGCATCGGCACGCAGACCGCCGTATACGGTGTAAACAATGACCACCAGCGCGGCAATGCTGATGGCAACGGTCACGCTAAGTTCCGAGGAGGCCGAGAGCACTTGGCCGAAGGCGTGTATCTGCGCGGCGGCCCACATCACCGAGGTCGGCACCATCATCAGCACGGCGATACGCTCCACGCCTATTGAATAGCGGGCGCGGAACAGATCGGCCAGGGTGGTGAAGCCGCGCCGCCACAATGGAATGGCAAAGAATAATCCCATCAATATCAGGCATAGCGCGTAGCCGAACGGGTCGGCACTGCCGCCGGACAGACCCTCTTCGTAGACCGCACCCGCCGCGCCGATGCAGGTTTCCGCGCCGAACCAAGTAGCGAAAATGGAAAAAGTGGCGAGCCCGTAGCCCAGACTGCGCCCGGCCAGCAGATAGTCGGACTCGGTCTTGATGCGGCGGGAAACATACATCCCGATAAGAAGCTGAGCCAGGATGTAAACGAACACCCCAATCAATACACCATTCATTGCTTCATCTCTGT
>DATECT010000205.1:0-4197 GCA_035286765.1 Gammaproteobacteria bacterium | reverse complement strand
GGTGTGCGCCCGGCCTGGTATTCGGCCAGGAAATATTCAAATACCCGATCCCAATATTGCTGCGCGAAATTGACGGTATGCAGGGCGATCTGGAGCTGTGCGCACACGTCCTTGGCATCTTGCAAGTCTTCCGCGGCGGAGCAGTGTTCATCGCTATCGTCGCCCTCCCAGTTTTTCATGAACAGGCCGCGCACGTCGTGGCCCTGCTGCTGCAACAACAAGGCGGCCACGGAGGAATCCACACCGCCGGACATGCCGACTATGATGCGCTGGCTCATGGTATGGTTAGCAATGAATTAGGGGTTAGGTTCATCAAAATCTTTTTTATCCAGCCAGTCTTCGAGGCGTTGTATATAAGGCGGCTGGCCGTTGTCGAGAAACCAGGAGTCCACGGCATACAATTGGCCATCGGCCTTCTCGTGCAGCACGGCCGTCCAGTGCGCATCGAGTATCCATTTTGAGCGCCTCACACGCGCCGATACTTCATGCCAGGTAAGTAGCCCGTCTTGCTGGAACAAGGTTAGATACGTCGTGCTATTAGTAGACTCGTCAATGCAGTCCATCTGTTTTGGTTTATCCGAACCCGGCACATTGCCGCCGAGGTCCTGCCAGGTGCCGGTCAACGTACCCACGATCATTTCCATTTGCGCTATCGCACGGCGCACCGCCCCGCGCTCTTGCTCGGCCGTGGAGGCGGTGGGTGTAAAAATGGCGCGGATTTGTTGCCACTGCGCATCATTCAACGTGACCTGCTGTTGGCGGCTGCACTCATAGCCGTAGCAGATGGTGAACGGCGCCGATGCCGCATGCGCCGGATGATTCCCAGTCCATGCGCCGACTGCCAATACAGCTATTATACCTAGAGCGCGGGAGGCCATTCGCCGTCCAATTCGCTGAGCAGTTCCAACGGGTAATGCTTACCCGCTAAGTAATCGTCCACACAATGCAGCACCATGGGACTGCGCAGGCGCGGTCCCAGCTCGAGCAGCTCGCCGCGGGTAAGCCATAAGGCGCGCACTATACCTTTATCCAAGCGGCGCGCGGCGTCATGTTTCTCGCAGACACCGTTGAAGCACACCCGCAGGTAGGTATGGCGGTTATGCGGGTTCATCCAGCGATAAATACCGATGATCGAGGTAGGCCGGAACTGCCAGGCAGTTTCCTCAAAAGTCTCGCGCACCACCGCGTCAGTCAGGCCTTCCCCCTCGTCCAGGTGGCCTGCGGGCTGGTTATAGACAATGTGCGCGCCATCCTTTTCCTCTACCATGAGGAAGCGACCCTCACGTTCGACCAGCGCGGCAACCGTAACATGCGGTTTCCAGACCATAGCTTAAGCTTCCCTTTCAGATTGGTGGATTACCAACAAATAATTACCATTAATAATCAATTAGTTATTTAAATCTTGACGATCGGCCAAAGTATTATCAGAATTTTAGCATGGTGTCAGCCTTAAATTTCATACCCCGACACCGGCTTGGCCGGAATGGTGTAATGGCCGCCATAGCACGCCAAAAAGTATAAGAATTACCCGGCTTGGCGAACCCCTCCCTTCAATTGGAGGGTCCGGATGTGTCATTATGTAACTGTTGTGTTCCCACGGACCACCCGCTAAGGGACGGCTAAACGCACCCGTTTTGCCCCGCAAGGGGCGCTCAGGATCCAAACATTAGAACATGGTTATCAGCATCCTCATTGGTCTCGCTATTATTCTGTATCTCGTCACGGGCGTACTGCTGGGTATTCGGCTGTCGCGGGTGTCCACCGCTCAATCGAGTAAGTTGGAACTGATCGCACTTGGCCTTATTGCCGTGCTGTTACATGGCATCGTGTTGTATCACTGGATTATTACCCAGGAAGGCCTAAACCTTAGCTTTTTTAATGCTACTTCGCTGATAACCTGGCTGATTGCCCTGCTCTTGCTGATAACGGCGCTGACCAAGCCGGTGGAAAATCTGGGGATTGTGCTGCTGCCGCTGGCCGCGCTCACCCTGTTACTGGAGGTGGTGTTTCCCTCCAAGCACATCTTTTCGTTTGCCGCCGGCCAAGGCGGGCTGGATGCC
This sequence comes from Gammaproteobacteria bacterium, assembly GCA_035286765.1. Lineage (GTDB taxonomy): Bacteria > Pseudomonadota > Gammaproteobacteria > SURF-13 > SURF-13 > DATECT01. The sequence continues at coordinate 2,137 of DATECT010000205.1, read as the reverse complement.
CACATTCTCATTTCTATCTTCGCCGCGAGCCTGCTAAGCATTGCCGCCGTGCAAGCCGGCTTGCTCGCCATCCAGGAGATGCACCTGCACGAAAAGCACCCGGGCGGCTTCATCCGCGCGCTGCCGCCGCTCAAAACGGGTGAAACACTGCTGTTCCAGATGATCAGCATAGGCTTTGTGTTGCTCAGCTTGGCGCTCATTACCGGTGCGATCTTTTTGGAGAATATCTTTGCCCAGCATCTGGTGCATAAAACCGCCCTTTCCATCGTCGCCTGGATCGTGTTCGCCATTTTACTGTGGGGCCGCTGGCGCTTCGGCTGGCGCGGGCGCACTGCCATTCGCTGGACATTGAGCGGTTTCTTTACCCTGGTGCTGGCCTATTTCGGCAGCAAATTGGTATTAGAAATAATACTGGGACGCTAACGAGGCCTGTGGCTCTTTGAACGACATCCCTTTAAGCGTGCTGTTTGGCGCATTAGTCCTGTTAATTATCCTGGCGGGATTTTTCTCCGGCGCCGAAACCGCCTTGCTCACCCTCAACCGCTACCGTTTGCGGCATCTGGTCAAGGCCAAGCATTTGGGTGCCATGCACGCGCAGGCACTGCTCGCCCGCGTGGACCGGCTCATCGGCGTACTGCTGCTGGGCAATAACTTCGCCAACAATCTGGCCACCGCTATCGCCACGGTGATCGGCCTGCGCTTATTGGGCGAGCCCGGCGTGGCCATTGCCGCGACCCTGCTCACCCTGGTCGGGCTGATCTTCGCCGAAGTCGCGCCTAAAACCCTGGCCGCGCTTTACCCCGAGCGCATCGCCTTTCCCGCCGCCTTTATCATCAGGCCCTTATTGAAGCTGTTCTATCCCGTGGTGTGGGTAGTCAGCCTGTTTTCCAACGGCCTGTTGCGGCTGCTGGGGGTATCCACCAAGGACGCCAGCAAACATGCCCTCAGCAATGAGGAATTGCGCACCGTGGTCAACGAGGCCGGGGCCATGATCCCGCGCCGCCACCAGCGCATGCTGCTCAGCATCCTCGATCTGGAAAAGGTCACGGTGGAAGACATCATGGTGCCGCGCAATGAAATCGTCGGCGTGGATTTGAACGACGAGTGGGATACCATCACCACGCAACTCACCAACAGTCAGCACACCCGCGTGCTGATCTACTCCGATGGCATCGAGAACGTGCTGGGCATATTGCACATGCGCGACGTGGTGCGCCTCATCACGCATGAAGACTTTACCAAGGAAATGATTTTAGAGGTCATGCACGACCCCTACTTTATCCCGGCGGGGACACCGCTCAACACGCAACTGCTGAATTTCCAGCGCCAGAAACAGCGTATCGGCTTGGTGGTGGACGAGTACGGCGATATTCAGGGCCTGGTCGCGCTGGAAGATATCCTGGAAGAAATCGTCGGCGAGTTCACCTCCGACCCATCGCAAAATATTAAAGACGTGCACCCGCAACCGGACGGCACGTTTTTAGTGGACGGTAGTGCCAGCATCCGTGACCTCAATCGCATGATGCACTGGAATCTTCCCACCGACGGCCCCAAGACGCTCAACGGCCTCATCCTGGAATACCTGGAGGCCATCCCCGAACCCGGCACCAGCCTGCGTTTGGCGGGCTATCCCATCGAGATTATCCAAACCACGGCCAACGCGGTGAAAATGACCAAGATCGACCCTTCCTTTAAGAAAGCGGCGAATGAGGAACATTAAGGCCGGCAACGACTCTACAAGAATAGTTGCCACGCAAGATAAGTAAGGCTTGTCCCGAGCCGCCACAGGAGGGTATATGAATCAGGAAATCATACCTAAGCATATCAGCAACGGCGATGCCGCTAATGGCATGCAGCCGCTCATCAACGTCAGCACCCTAGTCTACGCCTTACAAGCGGCCAGCTTTATTTTCGGCGTCACCTACATCATCGCCGTCATTATCGATTACGTTAAACGCGACGATGCCCACGGCACCTGGCTGGAATCGCACTTCACCTGGCAGATCAAGACATTTTGGTACAGCCTGTTATGGGCGCTGCTAGGCGCCATTACCTTTATCCTGGTGATCGGTTACTTTATCTTGATCGCCGACGCCATCTGGGTGATCTACCGCATCGCCAAGGGCTGGCTGCGTCT
>DATECT010000204.1:0-6384 GCA_035286765.1 Gammaproteobacteria bacterium | reverse complement strand
CCTGATCGGGCAGGTTGGCGCTGAATAACAGTTGCGGCAGGCGCTGGTAAGGCCGTGAGCTGCCGGGCAGGGTTTGATCAACGGTCTGGAAGCCCTGCAGGCGCGCGGTTGCCGTCCAAAAATCGCTGGTGTAGGTGGTTTCGGCGAGACGTTCCAAGTGCGTGATACTACTCACGCTTAAGCTGTTGCCTAGATCCTTGAAATACTCCGTATCGGAGACGTAGTTGAAGTTGACCGCCGTCGTCCAGCGCTCGGCGATGTTGCCGCTATGGCGCAGCGAGAAAAAGGAGCGATCGCGGTTGGCAACCCGGTCTTGCGGCAGGTAGCCGGCCTCGATTTTCCCGCCGCCGTTGGCATACAAGTAGCGGTATTCGCCCATCAGGTGCATGCCGCGCAGGCTGGTCATGCGTGGCGTGATGGTGGCGTCGCGCTGCGGCGCGATGTTCCAGTAATAGGGTGTAATAATTTCCGTACCCACGGCATCGGAGTTGCCGAAGCTGGGTGTTAAGAAGCCGGACTTGCGCCGTTCATCCAGCGGAAAGCTCATATAAGGTAGATACAGAAAGGGCACGCCTTTAAATTCGAGCCAGACATGGCGCGCGCTGCCTACGCCTTTGTCATGATCCAATTTGACATCGGTGGAATGAATATACCAGGCATCGCTGCCGGGATTGCAGGTCGTATAGCGGGCATGCTTGAGACGGAAATGGTTGGGCCGCTCCAGGATAATCTTCGCGGCATCGCCGCGTGCGTGTTTTTCGGCAATGCGGTAGCTGGTATCCTGGGCTTCACCCTTGTTTGCACTCAGTTCCAGTTGGGCCGAAGCGGCGTCCAGCGCCAGCCCGCCCTGCTCATAACGCACATTGCCTTGGGCATCGATGGTGTCTTTGGGCTTGTCGTAGATGGCCTTATCGGCCTCCAGCCGCTGATCGGCGCGGCGCATCAATACGTCGCCGCTGAAATTAAAGGTATCACCCTGGGTGATTTCGCTCTGGTCGGCGCTGAGATACGTGGCCTGATCGCCCTCGCCGATAGCCGGTTCATCGGCGCGCGCGGGGGCGTGGCCGTCACCGGGTTCCCCACACAATTCCCACTCGGTGCCGTCGAGCACGTTGGGCGAGGCGGCCTGTGCGGTAACACAAGTCAGCAGATTGATCAGGATAAGTGGGGGTAACAGCCGGGTATAATGCACGTCATTTAAACTCATAATGGCTATGGAGGGCGCTTCTAAAAATGCGTCTTTTGTCCCTATGCGGCGTTGGGATTCTGCTCGAAATGCTCATGTACTGCCGTGTACACTCCGCTTCCTCACAGACAACGCCTGGCTTAAAGACAAAATCCACTATTCTTAGAGGTACCCTGGATTCTTTTAATAGACGTTATCGGCGTCTTATAATCGTTTATCTGTATCGCTCGCGCTAGGCGGTCCATACTACCATGAATAGCGTTTAGAGCGTTTCCGGTGGCCGCTGGGGCTTGGCATCGGTTGCCGTTCCCTGCATGAACCCTGCACGTGGTTTTTCAGTGGCCCCTAAAATCGCATAGAATGGCATTCTCTTCAATCTTTTCTCCTATAAAGGCAGGTTTTGGAAAAAAAACGTAAAGCATATCTTGCCGTCCTGGTGCTGGGTATTATCTTGGCAATGCTGTTACTCATTCGTACCAAGCCCGTTAAGCAGGTGCAACTAACGGCAATGCCCCCCGTGCATGTCACCGTAGTAGAACTGCGCGGCCAAGCCATCCATCCCCGGGAGAAGGTAACAGGACGCCTGCAGGCCTCGCGCAAGGCCACGCTGCACTTTGAGCTGGCCGGTCAGCTTGCCGAACGCCATGCCGAGCCGGGGCAACGTGTGGAGGCCGGCCAGGTATTGTTGCGTCTGGCGGAGGGTGATTATCAGGATGCGCTGCAAGAGGCCGGTACGGCCTTGCAGCAGGAGCAGGCCACCATTGCGCGGGACCGCCAGTTGCTGACGCTTGCCACCCGCCAGGCAGAGTTGCAGAGACAGGCCGTGGCACGGTTTGAGCAATTGGGCCGTCAGTCAATGGCCTCTAATGCGCAGCGCGACGAGGCCCAAGCCCGTCTCTTGCAACTGCAAGCCGACGAGGCCCGGTTGCGTTATAGCGTGGACACGGCAGCGGCTCGCGTGCAGCAGCGTGAGGCCGCGCTCAGCCGCGCCCAGCGCAATCTGGAACGCACCCGCCTGCAGGCGCCCTTCAAGGGTGTTGTGAATGAGGTGTTTGCGCAACCGGGTGACTATGTGGCGCCCAATGTACCTATGCTGGATATCTTAAATGTGGAGCAGCTTGACCTCTATGCAGAGGTACCCGGCGGCATCGCCGCCGCCCTCCAACTGGGGCAGCAGGTCGATGTCCGCATAGGCGGGCAGCATCAACAGGGCGAGATCGTCGCCTTGCAGACCGATCCCAATCCGGCCACGTCGAGTCACGCCCTGCGCATCCGGCTGGCGGGCCAAGTCTGGCTGCCGGGCGAGCTGGCGCAGGCCGAGTTTGCCCTTAAACCCTTGCACGATGCACTGGTGGTTCCCATAGCGGCCATCTTGCAGGAAGAGGGCAAGGCCTACGTGTTTGTGGCCGCCCAGGGTGTCTTGCAGCGGCGCGCGGTCATGCTGGGGCCGCGCGTGCAGGACCGGCAGGTCATTAGCGGCAGCGTTCGAGCGGGCGAGAACATCGTCGCACGCGATGTGGCGGCCTTGGCGGAGGGCGAGCGGGTGATCATCGATAAAACGGATGCAATAACTCCTATCGGCACCAAGGAAGGGGTCTGATGGCGGCACCGTGTTCCTAATCCGTTTTGCCCTGAACCATCCGCTGCTCGCCAATTTGCTGGTGGTGTTGATTGTGATCGCCGGCGTGTTGAGTTGGTCGGCGATGCCGCGCGAGATGTTCCCGGTCGTTGAGCTTGACCGGGTACGCATCTCGACCACCTTTGAGGGCGCCTCGCCCGAGGAGGTGGAGCGTCAGATTACCCAGCCTATCGAAGAAGAATTCGACGGCATTGCCGACATCGACGAAATCTCCTCGACCAGCAGCGAGGGGGTGTCCAATATCCTCATCAAGCTCAAGCCCGGCACCAATATAGACGACTTTCTGCGCGAGGCCGAGGATGCCGTGGACCGCGTGACCGATCTGCCGGAGCTTGCCGATAAGCCGGAGGTGGCGCGGCTCAAGACCCGTTTCCCGGTCATCAACATCACGCTGTTCGGTGACGTGGCCAATAGTTTTTTGGTGGATTTAGCCGATGGCATCAAGCCGCGTCTGCTGCAAATTCCCGGTGTGGCGAGCATCGGCGTAGCGGGTGAACGCAAGTGGGAATTGTGGGTAACGGTCGATCCCGAACAACTGGCCGCGCGCGGCGTGCCGCTGGCGCAAGTCACCGCGGCGCTGCGCAATAATCTGCGTGACCTGCCGGGCGGGGCGGTGAAGGCCACCGAGGGCGATATTTTATTGCGCGGCAAGGGCGTGGCGCCCGATCCTGAACACGTGGCAGGCATTGTGCTGCGCGCGAATGAGCGGGGCGGGCAATTGCGGCTCGGCGAGATTGCGCACATCGAACGGCGCTTGGAGGAGGCCAAGACGTTGGGGCGCTTCAACGGTAAACCGTCCGTCAATATCACCGTTAACAAGACAGCGGACTCGTCCACCATTGATGTTTCGCAGCGCGTGCATGAATTCACCGATAAATTGCGCGCGGAACTGCCGCCCAGCGTGCAGGTCGGACTCTATTCCGATTTATCGATCTACGTTAAAGAGCGCTTGGAGGTATTGCAGTCATCGGGCCTGGTCGGCCTGATACTGGTGTTGCTCACACTCTATCTGTTCTTGAATTCACGCGTGGCCTTCGTCGCCGCCATGGGCATCCCGGTGGGCTTCATGTTTGCCATGGTCTTGCTGCATTACCTGGGTTATACGCTGAACATGGTGTCCATGTTCGCCTTCCTGGTGGTGCTGGGGCGCTTGGTGGACGACTCGATTATCGTCACGGAAAATATTTACCGCCATATGGAGGCGGGAGAACCGGCACACCAAGCAGCGGAGAGCGGTGCGCGCGAGATCTATTGGCCGGTGGTGGCCTCCACGGCGACTACCATTGCCGCCTTCCTGCCCATGATGGCCATCGGCGGCACCATGGGCGCGTTTATCCAGGTCATTCCCGTGGTGGTGAGTCTCGCGCTGTTCGGCTCGCTCATCGAGGCCTTTGCCATACTGCCCAATCAAGCGGCCTACTTGCTGCGCGTGGCCAAGGTCAAGGCAAAACGGCGCCGCATCGATTGGGGTGCACTATTACAACGTTATCTGGGTTTTTTGCGCTGGTCGATGCGCAACCGCTATCTGGTGACCGTGCTCACCTTCGGGGTACTGGTAATCACGCTCACCTATGCCGCCACACGCATGCAATTTGAATTATTCGGGCGCGTGGAGAGCACGCAATTCTTTATTAATGCCGAGGCGCCGAATACCTACCGCCTGGAAGACACCGCCAAACTGGCCACGCGCATGGAACAGATCATCCTCGCTAAGCTGAGCGAGCAAGAATTGAATACTCTGCTGACCAACGTGGGCGTTACGCTTATCGATTTCAGCCGCATCAAATTCGACAGCAACTACATCCAATTTATTGTGGACCTGAAAAAAGCGGCCCCACAGGGCATTATCGAGGCCTGGGTCGGTCCCCTCACCCATTTGAATTTCCACCCCGAGCATGGCACGCGCGAGCGTAGCGCCGAGACCATTATCAATGAAATTCGTGATGCCTTGCAGGCGCTGCCGGGCGTGCAACGCCTATCGGTATTGCGCCCCGAAGGCGGGCCGGCGGGGGCCGATATCGAAATCGGCGTCACCGGGCCGGACATTAAAATATTGCGCGATTTATCCGTGCGCGTTAAGGATTATGTGCAACAACTGGCCGGCACCCAGGACGTGCGCCAGGATCTGGAGCCGGGCAAGCTGGAATTCCAATACGCATTGAATGAACGTGGCCGTCAACTCGGGCTCACCCAAGACGAATTGGCCGATGTGGTACGCAGCGGATTTTTCGGCGTGGAAGTAACCCACGTCACCATTGGCGATAAGCGCGTGCCGGTGCGAGTGATTTACCCGGAACGGGTACGCGAGCAGTCTGCCAGTTTGAAAAATTTACGCATCACATTGCCCGGCGGCGCCACCGTCTATTTGGGCGAGGTCGCCGATATCCGCGCCGGGCGCAGCTTCGATACCGTCAACCGCCGCGACCAGCGTCGCCTGGCCACCATTACCGCCGAGGTAAACAGGAGCGTCACCACCCCGTTGCAGGTCAGTGAACTGGTGCGCAAGCAATTTGCCGCCATGCAAAAGGATTTCCCCGGTTACGATCTGGTCTTTATGGGGGAGAAAAAAGAGGCCAACGAATCGGTCAAGGATATGTCGCGCGCCACCTTAATCGCCCTGTTTATCATATTCATTATCCTTGCAGCCTTGTTTAATTCCCTGCTCGATCCGCTGGTGGTCATGTTCGCCATACCCTACGGGGCCATCGGCGTGGTGATCGGCCATGCCCTATTGGGTTACAATCTGCAATTCCTATCATTGATCGGTGCCCTGGCCTTAGCCGGTGTGGTAGTGAACAATTCACTATTGTTGATAGACGTGTCTAATAAGTTGTGCGCGCAGGGTTGGGGGCGCGTCGATTCACTGGTGGAGGCCTGCCGCGTGCGCGTGCGGCCTATTTTGCTGACCAGTATTACGACTATCTTGGGGGTGTCGCCGCTGATATTTTTTGCCTCGGGCTCGACCGCCTTTTTGAGCCCAACCGCGGTGAGTCTGGGCTTCGGATTATTCTTCTCCACCGCGCTCACGCTCATCGCCTTGCCGTGTTTTTATTTGATCGCGGATGATCTGCGGCGTTGGACGGGCACCCGCGTGAGACATCTATTGGGAAATGAAAAAGCGACTGATACTACACCGTCATCCTCGCCACCGGGCGAGACCGAGGCACCATTAAACCCAACAGGAGGCGATTCTGGCTGAACGATTAACACAACTCACGCGCTGGCTGCGTGAAGACATAGGCCTGGCCCACTTCGAGGTCACGCCCGCTTCTAGCGACGCGAGTTTCCGGCGTTATTTTCGCATTCGTTATGATGGGCATACGCGCATCGTAATGGACGCGCCGCCTGCGCAGGAGGATTGCCGCCCGTTTATCCATATTGCGCAAACCCTGCTCGGCCTGGGCCTCCATGTTCCAACGATTTTTAAGGCCGATCTCGAGCAGGGTTTTTTATTGCTGAGTGATTTGGGTAGCCGTCAATATTTACCCGAATTGAACGAGGCCAGCGTTGAGCAACTCTACGGCGCTGCGCTGGAGGCGTTGTTGGTTATGCAAACGCG
>DATECT010000203.1:0-13471 GCA_035286765.1 Gammaproteobacteria bacterium | reverse complement strand
CCGCTCTTATGCACTTGCGCAAGACGGTAACGAATTTGATAAGGTTAGCCGTTAAGGATACCGATCTCAGAATCATGTCCGGCCGTGTATTGGGTTTTTCAAATCCGTTCAGGTTGATGTGAAGCAGGAGATTTCTTCCATAGGCGCTAATAAACAGGGTCAATTGGCCTTGGAGGGAGGGAGGCGCGGGGCCGCGTATACGCTTCTTTACCAGACTAAAAAATAAAGTGGCCACACCCTAGTCCGTATCGGCATTCAGGTGCGGCCCCTCTATCCCCCTTATCGAAGCTTACGGCGCCCCGGACTTGCGGATTAACGGCACCACTTGGGTGGCAAACTCCGGGTTCTTTTGCAGCCAGAAGATATAGTTGAGATGCAGTTTTCTACGGGCATAGTCGAGGATGGCCGGCACAGTGGCCACACTCCCCGTGGGGCTAACCCAACCGTAGTCCTCCCACTGCACGGCGGCCGTCAGCGGCATGCTGCCGTTGTAGGTGGTGAAGTAAGGATAGCTCGGCTCGGTGCCTCCGACATGCACGTCCGGCCCGCCGATGCCCATGCCGATCTGGTTGGCATATTGGATGAGCCCGGCGATCTTGGCCGCCCCATCCTGAGCGCTGGCGCCCGAGAAGAAGTTGATGAATTGGAGGGTCATGGTAGTCGGAAAGGCAGTCCTGAGTCCCAACATGATGCGCTTCAGGCCGGCATAAGCCTTCTCAGCGGTGTAGTTGGCCGCCGTCCATTCGGCCAGACGGATGCCGGTGGCGGTCTCATCTAAGGCAACGCCTTCGAAGTAAGGCTCTTTGTCAAAGCGCGCGCCCAGGGCATTAAACAGGGCGATCAGGCGATTCTGCACGTTAGTATTCCAGTGTTTTGCTGCCGTGAGACCCCGAAAAGCAGATTTATAAACCCCACCCTCGAACTCTGCCGTTCTTATATAAGTCGGTACGTGCGACACACCAAAAGCGTCAACGCCAGTAACCGTAATTTGTATGATAAGTCTTTTGGGTGTCGGCAGACTCTTCAAATAATTGAGATCCCGTACAATCATGGAAAAATCGTAGGCCCCGCGCGCTGGCTCGAGCGATTTCCACGTATACCGCTTTTGCACCCCCACAAAATTAGGCTCATTGATGATGGCTTTAAATGCAGTGGTATCTAACGAACCAAAGTAGGTCAACATATAGTGCCCAGGATGGTACTTCACGGGGAAGGCGGCCTGCGCCGGTAAGCTCACCCCTATTACTAATGCAAGGCCTAGCAAGGCCGCGCCGAGCCGGGAAAAAAACGTATTCATTTATAAACTCCTCGTAGTTTACGCAAGACAAGAACTGTGCTTGCTACTCGCCGAGAGAGGAGCAGGATGCGTGCCAGCGCGGGCAAAAAAGCCGCCGGAGAAGCGATCGAGCAGACGGGCCATCCCCGTAAAAGGCAAGGCTGGCGGGGGCTGCGGCGATGCCGAGCGATATAAAAAATAATGGCGAGTACGCTCCCTCGCTCGCTAATAGCCGCATCGCACCCACCCGCCTCATGCCGCCTCAGGGGCAGGATGTGACCTTGGCGGGCGGTTTATTAATCTTTTCGGGAAGATCGCGAGTATTAGCCGGGAGAGGAACGCATCCGAAATTTATTATTATCGTATTGGGAAAGGCTATGCAGTTTACCGAATGCCTCTCAATTTTCTATCAATTAATATGCGCTATTCCGGAGTCCGTCTGTTTCAAGGTATTATTTCACACTGTATATTATAATAATCAAATGCATCTATAATTTCAAAAAGGGAATTCTTTCAAATGATCAACTAGGCCGTGATCTATCATGCCTATGGTCAGGAAATATAATAAGGAAAATATGATAAGGAATTTTTTGATTGTCGGCACACAACGCACAGGAAGTAGCGCATTGGGCGAAGCGATCGGCGTGCATCCCGAGATTATTTGCGGCTGGGAATGGACTCAACACGCGCCCTGGTCAAGAAAAATAGCCATCGCCGAACGTGCGCTTAACGGCGATTTTTCTCTACTTGGCCAAAATGACCGGGAACACATGGCCGCCGTCTTTGGCGAGAATAAAACATGGCTTGGCTTTCGGAGGCTGTTTCGCTCCTCTGACAAATGGTTACTGCATCCCCGCTTCTCGCCCGCACTGTGGCTAGACCGCCTGGAAACCCATCTTAACTGGCTTGCCTCACGCCCCGACATACACATTATTCACATCGTTCGTAATGATAATTTGGAGTGGCTGAAATCTAAATTCTTGTCCCATGCAAGCCAAGTGTACTGGGGGAAAGGCTACCCGGAAGGATTAAAAGTAACCATACCGGTACGCGAAGCGATCGGTCGCTTGCGGTCCAAGGACTGGGTCGACGCACGCTTGTCCTCGTTAGCGAAAAGCAATCCATATTTGCGGATTAATTATGAGGACTTTCTGGAGGACAACCGGAAAGTAACGGCATCTGCGCTGCACTTTTTACATTGTAGTGCCGACTCTCTTCCCATTAGAGAGACTCAGTTAAAGCCTCAATCAAAGGGCTCGGCGGTAGACTATATAATGAATCACGAAGAACTTATCGGCACACTTAGAGAGCTACAGTTAATCGCGCCAGTAGCTATAAACCAAAGCCATCCCGACCCGAGGTCAATATAGCGGCTATCCTGCTGTTTTTATAGGTACAGCGTTTCATTAATAGGCAGCCGGCTGTCTGAAAATAACAAACACTGTTTTAATGATAATCCATACATCCAACGATAAAGACCAATTGCGCAGGTAATCGAGATCATAGTCGATGCGCGCCTTCATCTTATCGACGGTCTCCGTCTCGCCGCGCAGCCCATGCACTTGCGCCCAGCCGGTAATGCCGGGCTTGACCTTATGACGCAACATGTAGCCTCTGATATATTTTCGATACATTTCATTGTGCGCTACCGCATGTGGGCGCGGGCCCACGATACTCATATCGCCCAGCAGCACATTTATAAATTGTGGTAATTCATCGAGCGACGTTTTGCGCAGGAATGCGCCGAAATTAGTAATGCGTGCATCGTCTTTTGTCGCCTGCACAATGGATGGGCCATCCTCGCACACCGTCATGCTGCGAAATTTATATACTCTGATCTCCTCTCCGTTTAAACCATAGCGGCGCTGCTTAAATAGCACGGGGCCGGAAGAACTCAACTTTACCCCTAACGCAATCAACAGCATCAACGGTGAGATCAGCACCAAAATAATACTTGCCAGTATGAAGTCGCTGACCGTTTTAACCGCACCGTTTAATCCGCAAAATGGGCTCTCGCAAATTGCCACTACGGGAATACCCTTAATAGCGTCAACACGCGGCTGAATCAGGTTGAAAACAAATATATCCAGTACGAAATAAATCGAGGCCGTTGTGTCGTATAGGTCATCTATCAGCTTCATGATGTGCGGCCTCGACGACATCGGCAGCGCTATGTAGATGATATTGATCCTATGGGTCCTTACATATTCCGGCAGATCATCTATACGGCCTTGCAGTTTTATCGATCCGCCGGCACCATTGATACGTTCCAAACTCCTATCATCAAAAAACCCTTCCACCTCCATACCGAGATAAGACTCTTCCTTTAGCTTCCTTGCCAACTGGAGACCAAGCTCATTCACACCCGCGATGACCACACTTTGTTGCGTATCCGTTAATTGAGTAATCTTCGGCAATGCCGACCGAATAGCGACATGCGCAATAAATAGAACGATCGGCGTTATAACCAGCCATAGCAAAATGATGTCGCGCGAATATTGCGATGAAAGTTGAGTCGCATAACCCAGGAATACTATTATGCTCGCCACAATGACCCATGAGATTAAAATGGACTGGGCCTGAGCGGCGAGGTGCGCCTTGCGTAGAGAGCGTAGGAAATTCATTCCCTCGAATATATGCGAGGATATAAAAAAGACGATGATAGCAAGCACCAGATAATAACCGTCAAAGGCACTCCCTGATAAAAGTGTTATTAGCAACAGATTACCCACAATAACCAGGGGATTAACCAGGCGCTCCCATAGCGATATATGTGGCAGTTGAGTATTTATCATTTTTACAGTCCCTGTAAGGATGGCAAGGATCAGCTCCTTGCGTACCTTCGTTATTCAGCAATATTCCCTTAAGGCACCTCTAAGAATTCAAATTTCCGTCATTCCCGCCCTCGACCAGGTCGAGGGCGGGAATGACGAATTATTAGAGGCGCCCTTAAATAAATCCCTCGTCCCGCAATTTGTGCAGAATGCGCTGCACCGCCTCCTCCGCACTGAGTTGCGCGGTATCAACGACCACCTCGGGCGCCTCCGGTATCTCATAGGGATCGCTGATCCCGGTAAATTCTTTAATGAGTCCGGCGCGCGCCTTGGCATAGAGCCCTTTGCAATCGCGCTGCTCGCAGGTTTCCAGCGGAGTCGCCACGTAGATCTCGAAAAACCCCCCAAAGGGTTCAATCATTTTTCTGACCATGCGGCGCGTCTCGCGATAGGGGGCAATCGGGGCGCAAATCGCTATGCCCCGGTGCTTGGTTATTTCGCTGCTCACATACCCTATGCGCCGCACATTGATATCACGGTGCTCCCTGCTGAAGCCGAGTTCGCTCGACAGGTGTTTGCGCAATAGATCGCCGTCCAATAGCGAAACCTGGCGCTCGCTGTTTTCCATGAGCTTGATTGCCAGAAGCTTCGCCAGCGTTGATTTGCCGGCGCCTGACAGGCCGGTAAACAATACCGTCAAGCCTTGTTTGGAGCGCGCCGGATAAAGCCTGCGTAATTGGTCGGCAACTTGGGGGTAGGTGTAATCCTCCGGCATGGGAATACCCTTGAGCAGCGTGTGACTTATGCTGTGAATCGAGTTATCGCACGGTTGGCCATCCGCCATTTCACTATTTGATGATGGAACGGATGTGTCATGCGTCCGGATGTGGGAAATGGGCAAGAACTTGACGTCGATGGTATCTTCATACGATGCGGCAAGCACCGGAAATTCTTCCATGGCAAATGAGGCGCCATCCTGCCCTGCCGGGACGTTATAGCAACCTTTATCTATAACAAAATAGGCGCATCCATAGTTGCGATGGATAATGGCGTGCCAGAGTAGTTCGCGCATGCCCGCCATGCGCTTATCAAGCGGCAACAGCACCAAATTCGTTTCCCTGGGGAAGTGCGGGAGAATGGCCCGGTAGGAGCGCACCCGGGTAAAGTAGTGCGGGCTGTCTAGGTTTGCCACCCCCACCAAGGGCTGAATGAGGAGTTGGGCATCATATTCGGCGGCCAGCGATAGCGCCCACTCATGCTCACGGCGGCTGAGCGGGTTGCTGGCCTGAAATGCGGCACAGCGGGCGTGGCCGGCAGATAGGAAATGCCGGCGTAGTTGTAGCGGCGTTGTTCGCAACTCCCGATGATCGTAGTGCTCCGGCAAGCAAATCGCCTCCAGTTCACCCGCCACATAGTGGGTACCGGCCTGGTGCAACAAATACGCCACGCCGGGATGGTCGGGATGGGATGTGCCATAGAGGGCCTTGGCTTCGCTCGGCTTATCGACCTGCCAAATTTCACTGACGCGCAACACCGCCAGCATCGCCCCTTCGACATCGCGCAGCACCAGTTGACAACCGGGCTCAAGCTGAGTGGCCAGTGTCTCCCCGACATCCAGCGTCACCGGCATCGGCCAGAATGTGCCATCGGTCATGCTCATCTGGTTGAGCACGCTGGTATAGTCGCTACGCCCCATGAATCCGCGTAATGGTGAGTATGCACCGTTAGCGAGCAACTCCAAGTCACCGAGTTGCCGCTGGCTAAGTTCTAAGGAAGGGAGATCGACGCTCGCGCGCTTCAAATACCGGGCGCGCTGCTCGTCGACCAGCAAGTTGACTAACTCACCGCCGTAAGGGGGGATTAATCGGGATTCAACGTGCGCTGACTTGGCAGTGAATGCGGTTTTTGGCTGTAATAACATTCCATGTTGTAGAGGCATTTTCATTATCCATTGAAAATTTATTTTAAGAGAATTCAGAGCTATTGCCATCTTCCCGATGGGCTACGAATCTTCTGAAATTGTTTTAGCGTTACAAAATTATATGCTGCTCCTTGCCTTGATAATTAAATCGCTTGGCGCAGCTTTTCACTGCGCTTCCTACTGATGGTCGTTACTGCTCAGCCATCATTTTTCACCTTGTTAATTGATACCTTAATCCGGTAGCTGCCAACAAGTCAACACGTTTATTTTTACTGGCGTAGTTTATTATTTGCTAAATAACTCTGTTGCTATTCAAGCACATATCTATGGCTATAGTATTGCTTGCCGCTCCAGTATCCGGTAGCCGCTCAAATATACACAGCACCCGGCTATTAACTTAATAATCCACGCGCACAGACGCCATAATACTGTTGTACTTAAAGTCCGCCAGTTCACGCGTGGAGGTACGGCTTTGATTTTCATACTCCAAGGTAAGCTCGGTGTTTTGTATCGGCATATAACCGACTGTCAGGCGCGCGCTACGCACTATATCTTCGCGGAGGATGGCGGTGCCTGCCGCCACCGCAGGGTCGCCGCGAAAATCCACTTTTTCAAACGCGAAGCGGCCTCGCAGGCTGACCTTGGCCGTGGGCGCCCAGCTTGGGCTGACGCTCACGCCCTTGACCACGGCATAGCTCACCAGCAAATCTTCCAGCGATCGCAGTTCGCGGTAAACCGAAAAACCAACCGAGGTCTTGCCGGTCGCCGCCCAATCATAAGTAACGCGCTCACTGGTACCGCTAAAGTCGACGACATCCAGTTCCTTATGCCGGCGCCGCACATAGCCGAGTTTCGCATTGATATGTGACTTGCTGAATTTCCAATCGAGTTCGCCGTTTAATTCGGATTGCGTGTAGTCGTTGCTGAGCGCCGTGCCGGTGATTACGATGGGCGTTGTGCCCAGCGTGGCGGGCACGGTGATATCAGCGGAATGATTGGGCAGCGAGGCATCGATATAGCGCGCCTCGAGGTCTATATAATTCTTGGCGGCGCTGGTGTAGCGCACACCCAATTTGCCGACATCTTCGTCGCGGTTGCGGTTATTTAACAAGCTGCGCCGCAGGGTGTAGGTCTCCGCGCCGCCGTGGATCTGCCAATCGGGGTGAAATTTATAACCCGCATTGAAGAACTGCCGTTTTTGCTCTACCTCGTCGCGCACCGTGGTCTGCAACAAATTAAAGCTCGACAGGGTATCTTTGTAGGTGGCGCCGAGGTCGCCGCTCCATTGATTGCCGGCCTCCCACTGCCAAGTGCCGGCGGCTTGTTTATAGGTGTTATTCAGGAAGCTAAAGCGATCATACCAGTCGCGCGCGATGCTGGCGTCTAATAAGAAACGCTGGCGGCTAACGGGTAAGTCCACGTTAATGCCGGCCTCCAGGGTATTGATGACGTCGGAGCGGTGGCCGGTGCCTAATAAGGCCTGTGTATCGGCATTTCGGGAGAGACGGAAGACGTTGCTATCGCGCACGCTGCGCGCCGAGACATGCGTTTGCAGCACATCCCCTTCCTTGGCGGAAAGAGGGGCGCTCAAACAAAGCAATGCGCTCACGAGGAGACATGATGGAATTATTCTTGGCTGCGACGTCCGCCCGATGTTACTCACGCACACACCTCTGCTTATAATTATTAAGCCTCACTCTCTGCCCCCCTTTGCGGCATTATAGATGGTCGCGGGCATACATCCCAGGCGATCTATACCAAGCCTGTTCGGGCTTAGTAAGACTGATCGTATAATATTCTTTTACTAGGCGCAATAAGCATATGAACTGAAAAGGCTCCCCTACGATGTAAGGAAGGTCGGAACTGTTTCAATAATGTTACAGATCAGTGCCGGTTCGGGAGACTTAGTGCACCGTTACGGAAAAATCGTCGCCCTCCCAGCGGCCTGCCAGGGGCCAGTAGAAGGTGAAGTCAATCCTGCCGCCCTGGCCGGCTTGGGCGGGGATATCCACATAGGAAATAGCCAGGCCGGTGGTCGTTGCCTCGTCATGCCGTACCGTGGCCCAGCCGTTTTGGCTCCAGTGCAACTGAAAGGCCGCGCCCGCCTGGATGCGCAGCGTCTGCCCGGCGCGTATAGAATCGATGCGGCGATTGAATTTCCACACCTCAAGATCGCTGCGTGCCCGCACCGGCAAGTAGCGCGCGGCCACGGCGGGGATGCGGTCAAATATTACCCCATCATTTACCGAGCGCAATAATTTCAGGTATTCGGCATGGGCCCACATCAAGGGCATGGCCGAGCCCGCGGGCCGGCCTAAATAAAGCCGCCGCTCCGGCCAGTCTGGCTGGTCCCATACCTGTTCAGGCAACATACCGCCCTTAGAGGCGAAGCCTTCCATAGCCTTAATATAGCGGCTGACATCACGCCCCGCCGCCAATTCATAGTGGGCGCGTTCCCCGGTGAGCAGCGGCCAAGCCCGGCCCTGCCCCCACCGGCAATAGGCCCCGCCGTCCGGGCGCGTGCCGTAACCGTCATGATTGTAGCGGCGCCAACACGGGCCACAGGGGGTGTCCACCTTTAACACCTGGTCCACCACCTGTAATGAATCCTCGATCAGCGCATCGCCCGCCGGGCGGATGCCCCACCGTACCAGTTCTAAAAAACCGCCATCGACGATGGCCTTGGCGGGAAATGACGTGGCCTGGCCCGGCGCCTGATTGGTGATTACCAAGGTGCCGTGATTGGGGTCTTCCGGCGGCGCGGGGTGTTGCGGGTTGACAGGGTGAATGCGGATAAAATGACGCGTTATGTCCGGCACCAGCGTGCCTTGGGTGGTCACTGTCCAGGCCTCGATGTGGGCTTCGAGAAAATCGGCGTAGTCCTCGATAAAGGCGGCGTTCTCGGCCTCATTGCACTGCCGTAAAAATTGCGCGGCGCAGATTAACGCGGCGATGCAGGCCGCCAAGGTGGAAGGCGAATAACCGCTCACCTCTTCCCAGCGCTCCTGGGGCGTGGCGGGGCCATGCCGGATGAGATACGCCGCCGCCCGCACGATGAGGTGATAGGGATCAAAATTCTTCAGCGCCCCCAGGGTGTGCAGGCGCCAAGCCAGTATGATCGGAAAGGCCACCTCATCAAGCTGCACGCCACACCAGTAGGGATCGCCGTTTATCCAAAAATTTTGATAAAAACCGCCGTCCGCATGCTGGGAGGCGGCGAGATAAATCAAGGCGCGGAACGGCGTTTCCAACTCGCCCAAGGCGAGCAGGGCCGTGACACTATGGCAAAGGTCGCGCGTCCAAACCAGGTGATAGCCGCCCAGCCCATCGTCATCGCCCAAGATCTCACCCCAGGGGATGCTCATCGAGGCGATCAGCGCACCGGGGTAGCTCTTATCCTCATGGGCCAGCAACAAGCTGTGGCTGATGCAATGCAGTCGTCCATTATCGCCGCTGTGCTTATCCACGGCCACAATGTGTTGACCCGCGCGCCGCCATTGTTCGATGAAGCGTTCGCGCTGCTTGCCGTAAGGTGTGGCCAGCGATTGCAGCAAGGTGGTCACCGCGCCGTGCAGACCCCAACCGAAGGCCAGCCCGAGGGTAAAACTGCGCGTCTGGGTGAGATCGAGTTCGCCGGTGAGCGCGATATTGCCGTCTTGCGCGCAGTCGAATTCCCAATCCAGGCGCAAGTCATGGTGCAGGTCAGTCCAGCCGTCACTGGCGCCGACGTAGCCGCACGACACACGCCGAAACGGCACGGTCGCCCCCAAGGCAAGCCAAACCGGGCCTTTAAAGGCCGTTAACAGCGTGCGCCCGGCAAACTCCACGCGCGCCCCCGTGTTGCCCCAGCCCCCTCGGCCAACGCGCGGCGCCAAAATCACATAAAGTTGCAGCTTGGCCAGGAATTTATCGTCACCCTCCACGCGCGTATGCAGCAGCACACTGGAGTAATGTGGATCGGCGATAATCTCTTTAATGATCCGGTAACGCCCTTGCGGGTCGCTTTGAATAATGCGGTAACCTAGACTGTGTTGGTGCAGGTATTCATATTGGGTGATGAGGTCGCGTTTCTCCTCATGGAAAAATGTCTCACCATCGGTAATAAGATATTGCAAGTCGCGCGTTTGCGGCGCATCCACGGTGGGAAAATAAATCTCGTTGAGAATGCCATGAGACAGCGTAAACCAGACATGGCTGGCGCTGCTGTAAGCGGTGCCGACGCCTTCCTTTTCGCTGTGGGTCCAGCGCGGGGAAATGCCGGGATGCCCGAAGGCGGGGTTGCCTGATGCCAGTAGGAGTTTCACAAATTAGCCGTCCCTAAACTTCAGTTGTTTCCACAACGCGGCTGATAGGATGTTGGAAAAGTCCGTCCAGGACTTTTCCAACCACGCAAAGCAAAAAGAGTGTTTTTTGCTTTGCTTCTTTTTTCAAACACTTAAGTGTTTGAAAAAAGGCGCCACATCCCTGTACCGCGCCGCAGGGTATTGAAAAACTTTGTTTTTCAATACCCTACTAGAAAAACAGTCTTTGCTCTCGGCCTGCATGGCTGCTACCAGGCTTGTCAGCCTTGGCGAAGCGTAGTAGCCTAAGACCAGATTTTGCCCAACCTGCCAACCCAAATTACTGTTAGTGTAGAGCTTGCCTTGACATCCGCCATGCAAACCGACGCCTCTGACGAGCGCGCCAAACTCGTTCCGCCCAACGGCGCAAGCCGCATACTCATGCACTCGTGCTGCGCGCCGTGCGCCGCCGACATCATGAGCGAGATGACCCGCTCCGGCATCGACTACACCCTGTTGTTTTACAATCCGAATATTCACCCGCAACATGAGTATCTGCTGCGCAAGGCGGAGAACATGCGTTATGCCGAAAAACTGGGCGTGCCGTTTATCGATCTCGATTACGACACCGACAACTGGTTCGCGCGCGTCAAAGGCCTGGAATACGAGCCCGAACGGGGCCAGCGCTGCACTGCCTGCTTTGATATGCGCTTTGAGCGCAGCGCCCTATACGCGGTTGAAAACGGCTTCAAGGTATTCACCAGCTCGCTGGGCATCTCGCGCTGGAAGGATATGGAGCAGATCAACGGCTGCGGCGAACGCGCGGCGGCGCGCCACGAAGGCCTAAGCTACTGGACGTTCAATTGGCGCAAGGGCGGCGGCAGCCAGCGCACCGTTGCGATCTCCAAACAGGAAAATTTTTATCAGCAGGAATATTGCGGTTGCGTGTATTCGCTGCGCGACACCAACCGGCACCGCCTTGCCAGCGGCAAGGGCAAGATAAAATTCGGTATTAAATTTTACGGTAAAGAATAACCCCAGCACCCGCTCATCCATGAACGGTTCAGCGTGAGCAGGCATTACTGCAAGACCCGATCAAGCTGTTTGTTCACCTCCTCCAGGTATTCCTTGGTCTCGCCGCTCATTTGCGCCGCTGTTGCAGCGCCATTCTTATTCGGGTTTTTCGTTGCAGGTTCGGCAGTCTTTTTAGAATCCCTACTTTGTGCAGGCGCGCCGGCGATTTGTTCCTCAAACACCGGCTCTGCCGCGGCGCCTGCCGTCTGGGCGGCGCTGACGCCAGCCGGTTCGACCGCCGGCGGGGCCGCAGATACCGGTACTAAATCCGGGGGGTTTGCCGTGGAAGCGGATGATACATTCGGCACCACAATCGGCGTGGATTGGGGTTCCGGCACGGCGGCGGGCTGAATGGTTTTTGATTCCGCACCGGGGGAAACCGGGGCCTCTACCAAGGGCGACGGCACAGGGCTGGAGCGTACCGTAAAAGGCCAGGTTGCGGCGCCCCGCCTGGGCGTTGAAGACGATTCACGCACCGGCGCCTTGGGTATAACAATCACTTCGAGTTGGGTGGGCGGGGTTGTGGGTCTTTGTTCGGCGAGTAACAGTGCGGGTGCCGCGGCCCATGCCGGAGCGCAGAGCAGGCTCAAGACCATAAGCCCCCTCATTTCAGCGCGACCATGCTATGCGCCCGGTCATTAATCGGGAGCGTGGTAATCTTGACTACCTTCCCCGAATCATACGCCCCTCTGGCCACCCACTTATGCAGGTAATCGATATCCTCGGGTAAAGCGGTAATTTCAACGGCGCGATCATACTGACCCGCCAACAAACCCACCTTGCGCAGCAACTCTTTCAGGCTCTCCGGCTTGGCTGCAAGCGCATCTTGCGGGATGGCAATAGACTTGGCGGGATCGGATCGAAACAGGGCGGTGTGCTGTAAAACGGCACAGCCGGCAAGACTGAACAGACACAGCGGGAGCATTACGGCCAATGTCTTTTCCATGACGACGCACCTGGTTATTCTTCCCTAAAACAGTGCGGTACCCAGCCGGCTGACCCATGCGAATGCTTCATTGCATTATAAAATCCGCATGGAATAGTTCTTTTGACCTGCTTTTTTGTCTAAAGTTCGCCTACGCCTTAGGCAACCCCTGCGCATGGCACTCCTCTGCCCAAGTTTGACAGCTACCGTCTCAGGGCTTATTTTTCTTGGGCAATAATGCACCTGGTTGCTGCCAACGGGATATTAACAAGGACATAGGATCGGCATTATCCGCTAAACCAAAGGGCAACGACCAAGTACTGTATGGAAATTTGCGGCCAGCATGAGGGGGTAACGGATATAAAGACGGTAGCGGTAACACCAATTCCTGCGACTTCTGCGCGCGCCATAAAGGCAGCGTTAAACCCATCTGCCAACAACGGCGGTTATAGCAACACTGATATCCTAAGCGGTTCTATGACACAGACAATGTTATCGGTCAGACTGTGCGAGCTATTGGGTATTTTGCGCATGGGAAAATAGTTTGCCCATGAACCGATCCATGACAGTAGTCTGTGTTATCAAGTAGGCGCCGAGCATGAACAGCAGGGCAATAATTAACAGCGTTGCGAGGAGTATGAGCAAAGTGCGCTGGCGTTTCTTAGTGGCCATAGATTAGCCTTTCTGTTTATCCCTCGCTTCACCTCTCAACATCGAGAGACCCGGAGAGCATGGCCCGCCGGTTAGAACGAATGTGGCAAGCTTTGTAAACTCGCTAAATCAGTACCCGGAAATTAGAAAGCCCCAAAGCTTGCGCTAGGGGGCTTCGTTGAGACTGTTCCCTGTCTCTTAATTAAAGCAGTAATTGATTACTGCAAGCTTCCGTGCTTGCAATCAATATAGAGCCTCCGCCAATCGATGTCAACAGCCCTATAGCAAATTTCCGCCTCCTTGTTACATCGCT
Organism: Gammaproteobacteria bacterium; assembly: GCA_035286765.1. Classification (GTDB taxonomy): domain Bacteria; phylum Pseudomonadota; class Gammaproteobacteria; order SURF-13; family SURF-13; genus DATECT01. Next base: position 257 of record DATECT010000203.1, on the reverse strand, counting down.
TGCTCGCCGACCTTGAGATACGTCGCCGCACCGAAAATAAATACAGGGCGCCTCTAAAAATAGTGGATTTTGTCTTTAGGCTAGGCGAAATTCCGCGAGGAAGCGGAGTGTACACGCTAGTACATGAGCATTCCGAGCGGAATTTCAACACCGCATAAAGACAAAAGACGCATTTTTAGAGGGATCCTTAAAACAGATCTTCCCGCTCTTGAACCGAAGGCTGCTCCCTATCATTCATAAAATCGGCGGGAAATTTA